>CAIUOO010000034.1 GCA_903900795.1 uncultured Gemmatimonadota bacterium
CATCAGGCGCGGATAGCACGTCAAGCTCATGTTCACGCGTGATCACCTCACCGGCCAAGTCACGGTCGGCGAGAAGATGCCCGTCAGAGAAACTGGACGACATGGAGATCATGGAGAAGAAGGGGAGAGCAGCACATCGAGACCACCGCCTTTGGCGGCCACCGCGAGTGCATCGAGATCACCGGGACGATCAACCCACGGGAAACGCAGAATCGTATGGTGCGGCAGCAGCGTGGTCAGCGCCTCGAAGTTGGTGGCTTCGGCGACGCTGGTTTCACGGTCGGACTGTGAGGTAAGTACGATCGCCCGCACCGGAACGCCAGCCGTCTCGGCCGCACGGACGGTCAGCAGCACATGATTCAACACACCCAACTTGTTGCCGGCCACCACCAGCAGCGGCAGCCGCCAGAGCGCAAACAGGTCGAGGTACGACAGGTGGAGATCAATCGGCACCAGCAATCCGCCGGCGCCCTCGACCAGCACCACGTCGGCGTCCCGCTCGACCTGCACAAGCGCGGCGTCGAGCACGCCGATGTCGATACGCACGTCGGCACGCGCCGCCGCGATCATGGGTGCCAGCGGCTCCTCGAGCACGTACGGGCGCACCACCGACATCGGCAGCGTCGACCCACAGGCCGCGCGCAGTCGGTCGGCGTCGGAGGCCAGTCCGCTGTCGGACACCGATCGCTCCACGACGCCGCTCTCGATCGGCTTCATCGCCGACACGCGCAGCCCCAGCTGACGCGCCCGCGCGGCCAGCGCGCACGACACGACCGTCTTGCCGATACCGGTATCGGTGCCGGTCACGCCGAGGCGTGTCTGGCCCGACGTAGGCCTAGTCATCGACCGGGCCACCCGTGGTCAGCGTCTCCGCCCGCGCACCGCCAAGAAAGCGATGCATGACGCCATACACGAGATCGAGCTCGCCGTCGGTGATGCAGTACGGTGGTAGGCAGTACGCCACATTGCCGAGCGGGCGCAGCAACACGCCTTCCTGCAGCGCATACGCCGCGAGCTCGCGGCCGATGTCACTGAGGTAGCCCGCCGGCGCGTCCAGCTCGACTGCCGCAATCGTGCCGATCTGCCGCACCGCGCGCACCCCCGCGAGGCCGCGCAGCGCGTCGAGGTGACGGGCGTGCGCCACTTCGATGCGCACGCGATCGTCGTCGCTGTCGTCGTCGAACAGTTCGAGCGACGCCAGCGCCGCGGCGCAGGCGATCGGGTTCGCGGTGTACGAGTGACCGTGAAAGAACGTCTTCGTGCGGTCTGCACTGCGGAAGGCATCGAAGATGTCTTCCGTGGCCGCCGTGGCGCCCAGCGGCAGCACGCCGCCGGTGAGCCCCTTCGACATGCACAGCAGGTCGGGGCGCACGTCGGCCCGTTCGCACGCGAACAGCGGACCGGTGCGTCCGAAGCCGGTGAGCACTTCATCGGCGATCAGATGCACGCCGGCGGCCGCCGTGCGCTCACGAATGTCCTGCAGCACCTGCTCGTCCCACACGCGCATGCCGCTGGCGCCGAGCACGAGCGGCTCCACGATCACCGCCGCCAATTCGGTTCCGCGCGCGGCGATCAGCGCATCGAGCGCCGCGATCGTGTCGCCTTCGGTGGGGTCGGGCAACCGCGCCACTTCGAACAGCAGCGGTTCGTACATCTGTGTAAAGACTCCGCGCCCGCTCGCCGCCATCGCGCCGAACGTGTCGCCGTGGTACGCGTTCTCCAGCGCCGCGATCAGGCGACGCGGCGCGCCGCGATTCGCAAACGATTGCAGGGAGAGCTTGATGGCCACCTCGACGGCGGTGGAGCCGTCGTCGGAGAAGAAGATCTTCGAGAGGCCGCGCGGCAAGCGCTGCACGAGTTCCGCCGCGAGCGCCGCCGCCGGCTCGTGCGTGAAGCCCGCGAAGATCACCTGGTCGAGACGCTTTGCCTGTGTGGTGACCGCATCGACGATGTTGTCATGACAGTGCCCGTGTGTGGTCACCCACCACGACGAAATCGCATCGAGGATCGGCCGCCCGTTCGCATCATATAGCCAGGCGCCCTTGGCCCGCACGATCTGCACCGGGAGCGGTGCCTGATGATGCTGCGTGTACGGGTGCCACACATGCGCCGCGTCGTGTAGCAGTACCAGCTCGGCGTTACCCTGCATCGGTACGTCGTCATCGTCGCGGTCGATGCCGTCGCTGAAGCCTTCGAGATCATCGACCGAGTTCTCCTCGAGGTCGAAACCATCGTCATCGTAGTGCGAACTCATACCGGCATCCCGCGCATGGCGTCAATGAGATTGGCGGCGAGGGCGTCCACGAGTTCCATCGGGTGCACGGCCGACACCGAGATGCGCAGCCGCGACGTGCCAGTTGGCACCGTCGGGGGACGCACGCCACCCACCAGAAAACCGCGACGACGCAGATCGGCCACGAGTCGCATGGTGTGCATCGGATCGCCGATCAACACCGGAATGATGTGCCCGTCGCTCATGCCCGGCGCCTCGAGGCCGGCGGCGCGCAGGCGCTCGCGCAGACGATTGGCCCGTTCGCGCACGGCGTCACGACGCCACGATTCCACCTGTACGATGCGCAGCGCCTCGAGCGTCGCCGCCGAGATGGCGGCCGGCGCACCGGTGGTGTAGATGAACGATCGCGCGCGGCTGGTGAGATAGTCCACCAGTACCTGCGAGCCGGCCACGTAGGCACCCGAGGTGCCCATCGCCTTGCCCAGCGTGCCCACGATCACGTCGATCTGTCCGGTCACGCCGAAGTGTTCGACCGAACCGGCGCCCGTCGCGCCCAGCACGCCCGTACCGTGTGCGTCGTCCACGTACGTCCACGCGTCGTACCGACGTGCCAACGGCACCAGCTCGTCGAGCGGGAAGAGATCGCCGTCCATCGAGAAGATCCCTTCCACCACGATCAACGCGCGACGGAACTCGTGACGATCGGCCTCGAGCATCGCGGCCAGCGCCTCGACGTCGGCGTGCGGGAACACGCGGATCGTTGCCTTGGACAGCCGGCAGCCATCAATCAGGGACGCGTGACTGAGCGCGTCGGAATAGATCACGTCGCCGGGGCCGACCAGTGCCGGAATGGCACCGACGTTCGCCATGTAGCCCGACGGGAAAAGCAGCGCATGTTCGGCGCCCTTGAACCGCGCCACGGCACGCTCGAGTGCTTCATGGATCGGGTGATTCCCCGAGATCAGCCGCGCGGCGCCGGCACCGACGCCTTCGGCTTGCAGCACCGCGCTCGCGGCGCGCGACAGGCGCGGATCGGCGGCGAGTCCGAGATAATCGTTCGAGGCGAAGTCGGCGACGCGCTCGCCGTCGAGCAACACGGTGCCGGCGCGTCGCTGATGCACCTGGCGCAGCGAGCGCCGCAGTCCGGCACTCTGCAGGACCTGTAGCTCCTCGTCGAGCTCGGCATCCATGCCGCGCGTTTCGGTAGCGTCCGTGCGCGCCGTCGGGTCGATCAGAAGGCGGCTCACCGGATGACGAACGTGAGGCGCGTCCTGGTCGGATGTGCCGAGCAGACGCCACCAAACGTACCGGGCGGCACCGTGTACTCGGTCTGTTCGCCGGCGGGGATGTTGAACATCGCCAGCTGGTGCTGGACCGTATCCTCATTGACCACACGGATCGTCCGCCGGGCACCGCCGCCGCGTACGAACACCGTATCGCCGAGCGGTGCCGTGCGCCCGTAGGCGTCGGTGACCAATGCCACGCCGCCGCGGGTCACGCGGATGAGTGTATCTGGACGCGGCCAGCTGAACCAGGCGAGTCCGGCGCTGACCGCGACGACGGCGAACACCATCGCCATGCGCGAGGCGGTCACGGTGTTTTCACGGGCACAACGACCGGCAGCTCCGTGCCGTCGCGAAAGCGGAGTCGCAGTGGCACGCTGTCACCGACCGCGAGTGCACGCCGAAGATCGACGAGCATCACGTGCAGCCCACCGGGTTGCATCGAGAGCACTTCACCGGCGGCAATCGGAAGCTCGGCGCGCGCCATCATGTGCGCCATGCCATCATGCTGCATGGTCTCGTGCACCTCGGCCGCGCCGGCCACCTCCGTCGTCACGCCAACCAGCGTCATGCCGCTGGTGTCGTTGTTCACGATCTCGAGGTATGCACCGCTGGTCGCGCCGGAGTCTGCCATACGCGCCCAGCCGTTCCGCACTGCGATACGTTCGAGGGGCGGCGCGGCACTGGTGGTGCAGGCAAGCCCGAAGCCAATTGCCGTCACGGCCGCCAGGCTGATCACAGGAAGAAGTCGGCGCATCAGAACAACCGCTCGAGATCGGCCGCCAAAGCGTCCCACCCCGTTCCAAAAGGGTACAGCGCCACCAGCTTGCCGTGCGAATCCACCAGAAAGACCTGTGACGAATGACTGACGAGATACCCGGTCGCGTTCGTGCCGGGTTCACGCGCGGCGGCGACGCCGAACGCCTCAATAATGCGCGACGTCGTGATGGCATCGCCCGACACCCCCTCGAACGCAGCGTCGTACATCCGCGCGTACCGCTCGGCGACCGCCGGGGTGTCACGGTCGGGATCGACCGTGACGAACACGAAGCGCACCGCGCTCGCCTCGTCGCCCAGCTTGGCGCGCACCCGCTTCCAGTCGGCGAGGGTGGTGGGGCACACATCGGGGCAGTGCGTATAGCCGAAGAACAGCACCATGGGGCGCCCCGGTTCCGGCACCGTCGTGAATCGGGAGCCGTCGGCTTTGGTGAACGCAAAGGTGGGCATGTCGCGCGGCGGATCGACCGCCATGCCCTTGAAGCCACCGAACAGATCGCACGCGGTCAACAGGGAGGCACCCGCCAGCAACATGCTTCGACGCAACAGACCAACGACGCGCGCGCCCGCGAGCGTCACGCCGCGGCGCATCGCGCGCACTGTCCGTACAGCGTCACGTCGTGCGACTCCAGTCGGAAGCCTTCGGGCGTGAGTTCGCGCAAATCGCCGGGGCATCCATGGATTTCGAACACGCGGGCGCAACTGCGGCAGCGGAAGTGATGGTGATGCTCGATGCCGGCGCGCTCGTAGCGCGCGGCCTCGCCCGGAAGTTCAACCGGAACCAACCAGCCGGTTTCCACCAGCGCATTGATCGTGCGATAGACCGTCGCGATGCCGAGCGTCGCCATCTGCTCCCGACCGGCTTCGAGCACTTCGGTGGGCCCTAGCGGACGGGGCGTGACCTCGAAAACCTGCCGGATCGCATCGCGCTGTTTCGTGTTGCGTTCCATCTGTCAAATATGCCTGGGGACCGAGTGGCGTGCAGGGCCGGTGCGGCGTTGATTTCGCGTTCATGACGTCCGCCAATTCCGAGCGATCCCGTTGGATTCGGTTCCTGATCATCGCCGTCGTGGCCATCGCGTGTGCCCACCTGCTCGACGCCACGGCGTGGCGTTCCGCGCGATTGCTCTCCGTCAACGACAAGGATTGGGGACGCCTGCTGCGTTCCATGGG
>CAIUOO010000035.1 GCA_903900795.1 uncultured Gemmatimonadota bacterium
AACCCAAAACTCGAGTGACGGGACGCAAACGGCCGGCCCTTGCGGACCGGCCGAGTGCAGATGGCGGGGGCGGGATTTGAACCCGCGACCTTCGGGTTATGAGCCCGACGAGCTACCAGGCTGCTCCACCCCGCGTCAGAAGGAGTAACCTAGCGTCGGTGCACCGAGAGTCAACCCCACGAGTGCAATTACGGCGCGCGCAACGTGTCCGTGCGCATCCGATACAACAACTCTTTCTCGCCGCGCACCATACCCCACTCTTCACGCGCCATGCGCTCGAGTCGCACCGGATCGCTCGTCACCGCTTTCAACTCGGCGCGCAGCGAATCGACGTCCTCGGCCAACATGTCGACGTTCTGCACCAATGCGGCCTTCCGGTCGCGTTGCGTGAGCAGGTCGGAGGTACCGTACTCACCGCCCTCGATCGCATACACGAGGACGGCGAGTGCACCAACGCCCCAGGCCACACGCTTCATCAGGGGCGTCATAGGTCCTTACAGACCGAACAGCGCGCCACCCGGATACTCTGCGTAGCTTTCCAGCTGCTCTTCGATGCGCAGCAACTGGTTGTACTTCGCCACGCGATCACTGCGCGACGGCGCGCCGGTTTTGATCTGCCCCGCCTGCGTCGCCACCGCCAGGTCGGCGATGAACGTGTCTTCGGTTTCACCGCTACGGTGCGAAATGATCGCGTTGTATCCGGCCGCGCGCGCCAGTTCGATCGCCTCGAACGTTTCCGTGAGCGTACCGATCTGATTCACCTTCACCAAAATCGCGTTCGCCACCTGGGCCTCGATGCCCTTGGCCAGAATTTCGCTGTTCGTGCAGAACAGGTCGTCGCCCACCAGCTGACAACGATCGCCCACGAGCTCCGTGAGATACTTCCAGCCGTCCCAATCGTTTTCGGCCATGCCGTCTTCGATCGACACGATCGGATAATGCTCCAGCCAGCCGGCGTACTTGTCGGCGAGCGCCTGCGGGCTCAGCGACTTGCCACCGCTCTTCTTGAAGTGGTACTGGCCACCCTGAAACATTTCGCTCGCGGCCACGTCGAGCGCGAGCGCAATGTCATGCCCGGGACGGAAGCCCGCCGCCTGAATCGCTTCGATGATGATCTTGAGCGCATCTTCGTCGCTCTCGAGATTCGGCGCGAAGCCACCCTCGTCGCCCACACCCGTCGCGAGCTTGCGCGCCACGAGCACCTTCTTGAGCGCGTGGAACACCTGCGTGCCCATGCGCAGTCCATCGCTGAACGACTCGGCGCCAACCGGCACGATCATGAACTCCTGAAAGTCGACGGTGTTGGTCGCGTGTGCGCCACCGTTCAGGATGTTCATCATCGGCACCGGCAACGTGCGCGCCATCGGGCCACCGAGGTAGCGATACAACGGCAGACCGACTTCGAGCGCGGCGGCGCGCGCCACGGCCATCGACACGCCCAGCAGCGCGTTGGCGCCCAGGCGTCCCTTGTTCTCCGTACCGTCGAGATCCATCAGCGCGCGGTCGACCGCGATCTGATCGGTCGCGTCCATGTCTTCGAGCGCGTCGTTGATCTCGGTGTTCACGTTGTTCACGGCCGTGAGCACACCCTTGCCGCCGTAGCGCTCGGGATCGCCATCACGCAGTTCCACCGCTTCGCGCTCACCGGTGCTCGCACCGCTCGGGACGGCGGCGCGACCCGCACTTCCGGTTTCGAGAATCACGTCCACTTCAACAGTGGGATTGCCGCGGCTATCGAGAATCTCGCGCGCGCTGACGGAAACGATGGAAGCCATATAACACCAGTTCTGAGTTGTGGGTGTCGAGTCGTGAGTACTGCGAACACTAGGTCGAGAAGTCGGGCTCGGGTGCGCGTGGCGATGGGCTGCCGGGGGCGCGCGCCGGCTCGATCGCCGGATCGATGCCGTAATGTGTATGCAAACAGTCGGCCATGCGTTGACGGACGCGCTCGGCGAGCGCGTCACGGTCGGCGTAGGTGAGCCCTTCGGTGGGGATCGGCTCCAGCAGGTGCACGTGCACGGTGCCGGGCGACGCCCGGAACTCGGTGCGCGGGTTCACCTCGATGGTACCGTACACGACCACCGGCACGATCGGCGCGCCCGAACCGATGGCCAGCACGAACGGGCCCTTCTTGAAGGGGCGCAGCGCGTAGCTGTAGCCGCGGGTGCCCTCGGGGTACACGAGCACGGGGTGCCCGGCCCGGATCTTGGAGGCGGCGTCCTCGTAGGCGCTGAAGGCGGCCTTCCGGTTCTCGCGATCGATGTAGATCACCCCCACCGCCCGAGCCGCCGCGCCGAACAGCGGAATCTTTTCGAGCTCGCGCTTAGCCACGAACCCGTAGTGCGGGAGGGCGGCGATCATGGACGGGATGTCGAACCAGCTCACATGGTTGGCCATGAACACCCGCGGCGATCCCTCGGGCAGTGGCTGCTCGTCGTGCACGACCACTTTCACGCCGGCGGCCCCCAACAGCCACGAGGCCCACCAGCGGGGGGTCTTCGTGTAAATGCTGTTCGGTCCGTGCGGGCGGCCGATCAACTCCGCCAGCAACGTGATGCTGCCGAACAGGATCGTTCCCACCAACAAGGCTAAAGCCGTGAACGCAGTGCGCATTCGTGCAAGGTCACCTAGTCCGAACGCGAATTCAACGCAGAGTGTTGCCCGTGGCGAAATGATCGAACCCGCGAGGCACCGGTGCATCGGCCGAGGTCACCCCCTCGTGACCAGTGCCGACCACGCCGACCACCGTGAGCGGTAGCGGACTCAACGTCGCCCATCGGGCCGCGAGCGCGCTGTATGCCGCCGCAGGAATGCATGCCAGCAGCTCGTACTCCTCCCCGCTCTGCATCGCCGCCTCGGGCGCGATGCCGGGGCCGGCCGGCACCCGCGCGACATCAAGCTCGAGACGCACGCCACTGGCGGCCGCCACGTGCCGGGCGTCGCCCGCAAGACCGTCGCTGATATCGATCATGGCCGTGGCACCGGCGGCGGCCAAGGCCTCTCCCTCGGCCCAGCGCGGCGCTGGGGCGGCGAAACGCCCTCTGGACCATGCCGTGGGGCTCTCGCCAACCTCCCAATCCCGTATGGCCGCTCCAGGGCCGCCCAACAGGCCAGTCACGACGATCAGGTCTCCCGCACACGCGCCGCTGCGCGGTACCACGCGCCGAGCCCGGCCGATCACGGTCGTCGTGATCGAGAACACGGCGCCGCGGCTCAGATTGCCACCCACGATCCGGGCACCGGCCTCGCGGATCACGGCACCCATGCCGTCGGCCACATCGCTGAGCTGCTCCCGCCACGCATCGGGGATCACGAACGCGATCAGCACGGACTCGGCACGGGCCCCCATGGCCGCCAGATCGCTCAAGGCGGCCACCGCCGCGCGCACACCGATCTCGCGCGCGGAAATCCAGGCGCGGCGAAAGTGCACGTTTTCCACGCAGGCATCGACGCTGACCACGCGCGTGCCCTCATCCGGCGGCGCCAACACCGCGGCATCGTCGCCGATGTCGACGGCCAGATCGCCCCAACGCGCCATCAGCGCGCGGATCGTGTCGAACTCGGCCCCTTCCCGCATGGCCTGATGCGGACGCGGTTCGAGACTCATGCGTCGCTCATGGCAAGCCGCCGTCGCCGTGACGACGCAGTCGGATCAGCCCCTGCGGCGTGCCAAGCCAGAGGTAGTCGCGCGTAATCACGATATCGAGTACCGGGCCCGGCAGGTCGCCCGGTACGCGCAGCACGCGGGTGGCGCCGTCACGACGCGACACGATGACCACACCGTCGGTGCCGGCCAACCACATCGTGCGGTCGTCGATCGCCACTTTCGTCACGCGTCCCACCTGTCGCACATCGAGCAGATCCACGCGCGCCGGCTCCACCCCGCCCCGCGGCGCGAGGCGCAACACGGCATCATCGGTGGCCGCGAGCAACACCGTATCGCTCCACGCCAGCGCACGAACGGCGCGACGCAACGCGGGATCGTTGCCTACCGGCCGCGACACCACGCCACCAGCTGCGCCGTTCGGAGACGCGATCGCCATCAGCCCCGCTTCGGTGCCGATCCACAACGTGTCGCCGGTGAACTGCAACGCATGCACCGGCATGTTGTCGAGCAGTCGCACACCCACGCCCCGCGTGCGCACGTTGCGGGTGTCGCTGCTGTCACTCACGTACACGAGACCGCGTGCGGTGCCCGCCCACACGCCGTCGTCGCGCGTGGCGACCGACAACACGCGTTCATCAGGGAGGCCATCGAGCACACCCCACGACTGCATCGCCTGTGAGCCATCGAGACGCACGCGCACGAGCCCGCGGTCGGTGCCGAGCCAGCCCCGCGACGCGCGCGTCACGAGGGACAGCCCTCGCACGCCCACGAGCGGGACGGAAATCGTGCCGTCGATCCAGCGGAAGCGCTGCAGATCGCCGCCCACGAACGAGAGGCCGCCGCGATCGAGTGCCAGGCCGAGCCCCGCAGCCCATACGCCGTCGGCAGCGAGCGCGAGCGCGCCGACGCCGGGCTCCATGAGTCCGTACGGCAGCGGCGTTGACTGCATGAACGCCGGATCGAGCCGGAACAGTCCGTCGCCGGCCGTGCCCAGCCACACTTCACTCGCCCGTTCGGGCGATGCCGCGCCGCTGATGATCTGCACGTTGCGCAACGGGCGATCGCTCTGCTGACTGCGCAGCAACAACGATGGCTGCGTGCGCAGCGTGGGAAACTGCGTGTACAGATCGCTCAGCGTGCGCGGCAGGATCAGCGAGCTGGCGGTCGGCGGTCGCATCATCGGCGTGGCGATCCCGACCCGCGAGATGCGCGTCCACTCACCACCGGCGCGCACGATGGCGTCACCGGTGACGCCGCCGGTGGCACCGCGATCGAACGCGATGAGATCCGGCACGCCCGTGAGGATCGTCCGCTGCAGCTGCTCGGTGAGTGGTCGGTACATGATCACGCCGCCCGGCACGCCGAGCCACAGCGCGTCTTCCGTGGGATCGCCGGCGAGCACCGTGATCTGCTGATCACTCAAGCCGTCGTCGCGCGTGAGCGGCGGCAGCCAGCTGTTCATCACGCGATCGAAAATCGCGATACCGCTGCTTCCCGCCGCAAACACGTAGCGACGCGACACGGCCACCGCCTGCACGTAACTGAAGCTGCCGATGCGCTGCCGTTCATCGCGTCGACCAAAGCCGCCCAGCGGGCCCGACGACCCACTTCCGGTTCCACCGCCGGTTCCGCTCACCGCACACGACGACCACGCGATCACGCCGACCGACAGCGTCGCCAGTACCGCAGACACGCGAAGCGGACGCACGGTCACGCGGGCGACGGCAGGTCGGCCAGCACACCCGGAGGACACGTGACCGCCTGCTCGAGCTGCCGCCACGCCGATGGCAACGCATCGAAGACGTCGTCGAGCGTGCCACCGCGAATCCCACCCAATCGCGCGGTGGCGAGTTCGGCCGCGCACCCGTGCACGGTAGCCGCACAGACCGTGGCCTCGAGCGGGGCGAGTCCCTGCCCCAGCAGCGCGACAATCAGTCCACACAGCACGTCACCGCTGCCGCCCGTGGCCAAGAGCGGCGTGCCGTGCGGCACCACGGTGATCGGCCCACCGTCGGGTGTGGCGACCAGCGTGGGCGTCCCTTTCAGCAACACCGTCACGCCAGCGCGCACGGCAAAATCGCGCAGTGCACCGACCCGTGCGTTCCACTCCACCGGCACCGATGTGCCGAGCAGGCGCGCGAACTCACCGGCGTGCGGCGTGCACACCACGGCGCGCGAAGGGCGCGTCCACTGGTGCAGCAGCGAGGCGGCATCGGTGCCACGCGTGGTGGCGACTTCGGCCACCAACCAGAGCGCGTCGGCATCAAGCACCAGCGGCCGATCGCGATGGTCCATGACAATCCGCTCGAGCAGTTGCGACGAGCGCGTCCCTCGACCGAGTCCGGGGCCGATGGCCAGCGCATCGGCGCGTTGGCCGGCGGTGGGCGACGGCCACGGTTCAGCCATCGCCTGCGGGACCGTGAGCTGCACCGCGGCCACACTGGGCGCATCGACGATGGCGTGCGCCAGCCCGGCGCCGGCGGCCAGCGCGGCGCGCGTCGCGAGGATCACCGCCCCGGCCATCCCTTCGTGCCCGCCCACCACGGCGACGCGTCCACGACGACCTTTGTGCGCGTTCCACGCGATCGGTGGCAGCCAATGCGCCAGGTCGTCGGCATTCGACAGATGCCAGGCATCGTCGTCACCATCGGTCGCGCCGTTCAGCCCGATGTCGAGCAGCACGATGCGACCGGCGTGACCGCGCGACAGCAGGAGCCCACGTTTGATCGTGCCGAAGGTAAGCGTGGCGTGCGCCGCCGGACTGCCCTCGGCGATCGCCCCCGTGGTGGCGTCGAGGCCACTGGGCACGTCGAGCGCGATGACCCTCGCGCCGCCATCGCACGCGAGGGCGACACGGGTGCAGGCGGCCAACACGGGTTCGCGCAACGCGCCGCGATGTCCGGTGCCCAGCAGGCCATCCACCACCACCCGTTCGTGGCCAGTGGGCGCACCGTGCACGAGTGCCGGTGCGGCGAGCTGCATCGCCCGCATGGCGTCGGGGGTGCGTGGCGGAGCGGCGGCATACAGGCGCACCGCCACACCGGCCCGCGCCAGCTGGGCGGCCACGATGTACGCATCGCCACCATTGTTGCCGCTGCCGGCGAACAGCGCGACGCCATGCGACAGACGAAGTGCGAAGTCACGCAGGATGACCGCGGCGGCTGCGGTGCCCGCCCGCAGCATCAACTCGAACGACGCCGTGCCGGCGGCGATCGCCGCCTGATCTCGCGCCGCGGCTTCGGCGGCGGTGGTGACGCGCAGGGCGTTCACCGGCATGACACGCAGTGCGCCCACCGTCGATCAGACGTGGGCGGTGCTCCACGGATACTCGCGGCCAAACGCATCCTCGAAGTTGAACACTCCGAAGAAGTCGTCGCGCGAGTCTTGCGGCTGACTGATCAGCAAGCCCATGTCGACCAGCGTAAACACAATGTCGCCGATGTCGCTCGTGGCCTTGAGGCCCCAGTGTTCGAGGACGAGTCCTGCCATGACACCGAAGCGCTGCAAGGCGAGTTCGCGGCACGAGTGCGCCAGCTCAGGACCGGTGATGTGGCGGCGCTCGGTCAGTCGAGCCTGACAATGCTCGAGTGACGCGAGCACGAACAGATACGCGCGTTCATCAAAGCGCGGCTCTCGCAGACGGATCTGATCCATGATGCCTTCACGGAACGCCAACTCGGTCACTGCTGCTCCTGATCGTGGCGATATCGTACGTGTGCGCTGGACGTGTGGCCGGCGCGCCGTGCAACGGAGGCACCACGCGAACGGCCGGAATGCAGCGGGCCTCCAGTGCAACAATACTGGAGGCCCGGGCAGCACCTGACAACTCCTTGCGAACGGCGCGGCGGGCGGTCCTTACACCCGCGCCACGGCCCGGTACAGCGGATACGCGTCGGCCAGCGCCTTCACGTCGGCCTTCACTGCCGCGATCGTGTCGCGATCGTCCGGCGCCGATAGCACGCGATCGATCAGCGCGGCGATCTCGCGCATCGCGTCCGCCCCCATGCCACGCGTGGTCACCGCCGGCGTGCCGATCCGGATGCCGCTCGTCACGAACGGAGACTGCGTCTCCTTGGGCACGGTGTTCTTGTTCACCGTGATTCCCGCTTCATCGAGCACCTTCTCCGCCACCTTACCGGTGAGCCCCTTGCTGCGCAGATCGATGAGCATGAGGTGATTGTCAGTGCCGCCGGACACGATGTGATATCCGCGCGCCGCCAGCGCCGACGCCAGCACCTGCGCATTGTCCACGACCGTACGGCAGTACGCCGTGAACGACGGCTGCAACGCCTCGTGGAACGCGACGGCCTTGCCGGCGATCACATGCTCCAGCGGACCGCCCTGCATGCCGGGGAACATCGCCTTGTCGATCGCCTTGGCGTACTCGGCCTTGCAGAGAATGATGCCGCCGCGCGGACCGCGCAGCGTCTTGTGCGTCGTGCTGGTGACCACGTCGGCGAACGGCACCGGCGACGGGTACACGCCCGTCGCGGCGAGCCCCGCGAAGTGCGCCATGTCGACCATGAAGATGGCGCCCACTTCTTTCGCCACATCAGCGAACGCCTGCCAGTCGATCGTGCGCGAATACGCACTGTAGCCGGCGATGATCATCTTCGGCGTGTGCGCACGCGCCTGCGCCCGCATCTGCTCGTAGTCGATGATGCCGTCTTCGGTCACGCCGTACGACACCGCGTTGTAGAGCAAGCCGGAGAAGTTCACCGGCGAGCCGTGCGTCAGGTGGCCGCCCTGCGAGAGATCCATGCCGAGGAACGTGTCGCCCGGCTTGAGAAAGGCGAGGAACACCGCGGCATTGGCCGACGCACCACTGTGCGGCTGCACGTTGGCGTGATCGGCCCCGAACAACTGCTTGAGTCGGTCGATCGCCAACTGCTCGACCTTGTCCACGACGTCGCAACCGCCGTAGTAGCGCTTGCCCGGCAACCCTTCGGCGTACTTGTTGGTGAGCGTCGAGCCCACCGCTTCCATGACTGCCGGCGACACGAAATTCTCGCTGGCGATGAGCTCCAGGCCATCGCTCTGCCGCTGCGTTTCCTCGTCGATCAGGTGCGCGATCTGCGGATCGGCCTGCGACAGGGCATCCCCCGGCGGCAAGCGATCCCACTGCGACCAATTCGCGCTGGCTGCACCACTCATGTCGTATTCCCCGAGGCGTCGGCCTCACTGTCGTCCCGTTCGATCTTCGCCACGCGGCCCTGATGACGACCGCCCTCGAACGGGGTCGTTAACCAGGCGTCCAATATGGCGAGGGCATCTTCGACCGACACAAAACGCGCCGGCAACACCAGCACGTTTGCGTCGTTGTGTTTACGAGCGAGCGCGGCCACCTCGGGGTTCCACGCGACGGCCGCGCGCACGCCCGGGTAGCGGTTCGCCACATAGGACATCCCCAATCCCGTGCCGCACAGGAGGACACCGCGGGCGGCGTGCCCGTCGGAGACCTCCTGCGCCAACGGATGGGCATAGTCGGGATAATCGGTGCTGGCGGTACTATGCGTCCCGATGTCTTCCACCTCGTATCCCAACTCGGCGAGCGCCACGCGCAGACGCTCCTTCAGCTCGAAACCGGCGTGATCGGACGCGATGGGAATACGCTCCCCCGGCTGTGCCACATCCACCATGGTCAGGTTACTCCGTTGACGGCTCAGGATTCCTTGTTGGGATACTGCGGCCACGTTTTGATCATACCGCGAACCGCCTGAATGCGCTGCTCGGCCACGCGATCGGCGGCCTTGTACGTGGGAATGCCCGTGTCCTTGGCCAGCCGGAAGACACTGCGCACGGTTTGATAGATCTCGTCGGCCTTGCGCAGCGACCGCTCCCGGCTCCAGCCGGTGAGCTCACTGTACACGTTGATTACCCCGCCGGCGTTGGCGACGTAGTCGGGCGCATACAGGATACCGCGGGCTTCGAGGGCGTCCCCATGACGGTCTTCCAGCAGCTGATTGTTGGCCGCACCAGCCACGATCTCGACGTTGAGTTGCGGGATGGTATCGTCGTTGAGGATGCCGCCCAGCGCGCACGGCGCGAAGACGTCGGCCTTCGCGCGATAGATCCCGTCGAGCGCCACCGCGGTGGCACCCGTCTCGTCGACGACCCGTTTGATGCGACCCGCATCGATGTCGGTGACGAGCAGCTTCGCGCCTGCCGCGTGCAAGGCTTTGGCGAGGTAGTAGCCCACATGTCCCAGCCCCTGAATCGCGATCGTGCGCCCCTCGAGGCTGTCGCTGCCCCACTTCTCGCACGCCGACGCCTGAATAGCGCGGAACACCCCGTGCGCCGTCACGCTCGACGGGTCGCCCGACTTGGAACCGATACCGGTCACGTGCTTCGTTTCCATGTGGACGAAGTCCATGTCCTCCACCGTCGTGCCGACGTCTTCCGCGGTGACGTAGCGGCCGCCCAGCGAATCCACGAAACGCCCATGTGCGCGGAACAACATTTCGCGGTTGGTCGTCTTGTTGTCGCCGATGATCACCGACTTGCCACCGCCGAGGTTGAGACCGGCTACCGCATTCTTGTACGTCATGCCACGCGAGAGTCGCAGGGCATCGACGATGGCCGCCTCTTCGGAGGCGTAGTTCCAGAATCGGCAGCCGCCGAGCGCGGGGCCGAGCGTGGTGTCGTGAATCGCAATGATGCCGCGGTAGCCGGATGCTTTGTCATGGCAGAAGACCACCTGCTCATGGCCCATCTCGGCGATTTTTTCGAAGTAGTGCATAGGTGGGAACCGGAAGATCAGTCTGGAAGAGATCCGTCGTTCGCGGCCGCCGCGGCCAGTGTCTCGCGGGCGATCACGATGCGCTGAATCTCCGACGTGCCTTCGTAGATTTCAGTCACTTTCGCATCTCGGAAGAAGCGTTCGACGGGATAGTCGGTCACGTAGCCGTAGCCGCCGAACACCTGCACGGCCTGCGTCGTGACCCACATGGCGGTCTCGGTGGCAAAGAGCTTCGCCATGCTGCTGAAGCGCGTGATTTTCTCCCCACGCTGCTTGGCCGCCGCGGCCGCATGCAACAACGTGCGGGCGGCGGTGATGCGCGTCGCCATGTCAGCGAGCTTGAACTGAATGGCCTGAAACTCGGCGATGGGCTTATTGAACTGCTTGCGCTCGCCGGCGTAGCGCACGGCGGCTTCGAGCGCCGCGCGCGCGATGCCGATGGCCTGCGCCGCAATGCCGAGACGCCCGTGATCGAGCGACCCGATGGCATACACGAAGCCCAGCCCTTCTTCACCGAGCAGCCGGTCACCCGGCACGCGGCAACTGTCGAGATTGATCTGGAGTGTGGGCGACGCGCGCAGCCCCATCTTGTTTTCCTTCTTGGCCAGGTGGAAGCCGGGCAAGTCGGGCGTAAGGATGAACGTCGAGATCCCCTTGCTGCCGTTACGGGCGTCGGGCGAATCGGTGCGCGCCATACACAGAATCACGCCGGCTTCGCTGCCGTGCGATACCCACGCCTTCGTGCCGCTCAGCAGCCAGTCGTCGCCATCACGCACGGCCTGACAGCGCAGGGCCGCGGCATCGGAACCGGCTTCCGGCTCCGACAACGCGAAGGCACCCAGCAGTTCACCCCGCGCCATCGGCGGCAGGAAGCGCTGCTGCTGCGCCTCAGTGCCGAAGTTGAGGATCATCTGCGTGGGCAGCGAGTTGTGCACGCTGAGGAGCACCGCCGCCGACGCATCGGCCACGGCGATCTCCTCGAGCGCCAGCAGGTAGCTCTGCGCATCGAGATCGAGACCGTCGAAGCGTTCCGGCGTGAGCATGCCGAAGAACCCCAGCTCGGCCATCTGCGTCACCATCACGCGGTCGAAGCGCGATTCCTGATCGCGCTCACCGGCGAGCCCCACGAGTTTGCGCTGCGCGTACGCGCGCGCCATCGCCTGAATTTCCTGCTGTGTTTCGTTGAGCTGAATCAGCGACATGGCGAGTCAGTACTGGTAGAAGCCACGGCCGGACTTCCGTCCGTACCAGCCGGCGGCGACGTACTTCCGGAGCAGCGGGCACGGGCGGTACTTCGGGTCGCCAAGTCCGTTGTGCAGCACTTCGAGAATCGCGAGGCAGGTATCGAGGCCGATGAAGTCGGCGAGCGTGAGCGGTCCCATGGGATGATTCATGCCGAGCTTCATCACCGTGTCGATGGCGTCGGGCGTGCCGACGCCCTCCATGACGCAGTAGATAGCCTCGTTGATCATCGGCATCAGGATGCGATTCGCCACGAAACCCGGAAAATCGTTCACTTCCACCGGCGTCTTGCCGAGCCCCTTCGCGAGGCGCATGACCGTCTCGGTGGTGGCGTCGCTGGTGGCGAGGCCACGGATGACCTCCACCAGCTGCATCACAGGCACCGGGTTCATGAAGTGCATACCGATCACCTGCTCGGGGCGCTTGGTGCGCGCGGCGATTTCGGTGATGGAGATGGAGCTCGTGTTGCTGGCGAGAATCGCGCCGGCCGAGGCCAGGCGATCGAGATCCTCGAAGATGCGAAACTTGAGATCGGTGCGTTCGGTGGCCGCTTCCACGATGATCGCCGCATCGGACACGGCGTCGAGCGACGTGGAGGTGGTGATGCGCGCGAGGGCGGCGTCGGCCGCACTCGCCTCGATCGCGCCCTTCTTCACCTGACGATCGAGATTCTTGGCGATCGTGTCCCGACCCTTCGCCAACGCCTCGGCGTTCACGTCGATCAACGTCACGGCATGTCCGCTGGTGGCGAACACGTGCGCGATGCCGTTGCCCATCTGCCCCGCGCCCACTACGGCGGCGCGATCCAACGCTCCTTGCGTCCCGTCCTGCATATCGATTCGACTCCGAAAAGTTAGGTCTTAGTCGGTGAACTGTGGCGACGGAGTCCGACGGCCAGCGATCCACCCAGCACCAGCATCGCCACGAGCCCGCCTTCGGGGCCCCAGGCGCCACCGCTGATCCAATCCGATCCGCTCAGGGTGGCTCGGTACCCTGGCGTCGCGAACGGCAATCCGCTCACCGGCACGTGCAGCACCGCCGCCATCACCCAATTCCACCCCAGATGCGCGCTCCATGCGGCCGGCAAACTCCCCGTGCGCTCCCGCACCAGGCAGAGGCATAACCCGGCCAGCATGACCACCAGCGTGGTACGCACGTTCGCACCGGGGTTCATCAGGTGCACCGCCCCGAACGCCACGCTCGAACTCAACCGGGCCACCCAACGCCCTGCGGCCTCCTCGGCCACGGCGTACAGGTATCCGCGAAACACCAGCTCCTCCCACAGTGCGGCCGGCCCCAGCAGCAACAGCAGCCGTAGCGCGGTCCCGCCCCAGCTGTCCTGAACAAACGCCGCGCCGTCGAGACTGGCGGTCGGCATCGCCTCGAGGCGCAAGGCGCCGACCACCCACAAAATGCCCGCCGTACCGAGAATCGCCGCGGTGCCCACCAGCGCCCCGCCTGCGATCCGCTTCCCCTGCCACGCCCCGTCGCCCAGCGCCATCACCGACCACGGCACATCATCGACGAAGCGCAGCGCGACGTAGCACGCCGAGGCGACGCCGATCAGCATCGTAAACGGATATATCGGCACGGTTTCGCCGACGCTTCGCGACAGCACTCCGAACAGCGGCCCGAGGACCGACTCAGCGATCCCCTGTGCGAGCACCCAGGCGACGCCGAAGCTCAGAAGCCGCCACGGAACTCGCAGGGCTTTGTTCATGACGCGTCGATCAGTCGACGCGCTCCACCGACAACGCGACCGCGTCGCCGCCACCCAGGCAGAGCGTGGCGATGCCGGTCTTCTTGCCGCGATCGGCCAACGCATGCAGCAGCGTGACGAGCACGCGCGTGCCGCTGGCGCCGATCGGATGGCCGAGGGCGATCGCACCGCCGTTCACGTTCACACGGGCGTCATCCCACGAGAGTCCGAGTCCATCGGCGAGGGCCTGCGACGCGAACGCTTCGTTGGCTTCGATGAGATCGTAGTCGGCGATCGTGGTGCCCGCCTTCGCCATCAGATTCTTCACCGCCGTGATGGGCGCGAAGAACAGATCCTGCGGATCGCCGGCGCCCGTGGCATAGGCGGTGATGCGGGCCAGAACCGTGAGGCCGTGCTCGCGCGCATACGCTTCCGACGTGACGACCACCGCGGCCGCGCCATCGTTCAGCGACGACGCATTGCCGGCGGTGACGGTGAGGTTG
>CAIUOO010000036.1 GCA_903900795.1 uncultured Gemmatimonadota bacterium
GGTGGTGGCGAGCGCGAGCTTCCGTTCCATCACGACATCGTGCGTCGGCTGCCACATCCCATGGTTGTGGGTGACGAGCCCTTTGGCTTCGAGATCGCGTAGCGCGTGAGGGGTCTCCGGTGCGCACACCGCCAAGATATCGGACGCGAGCGGGGTACCGGCCACGGCAAAGAGCGCGAGGGTGGCGCGTTCGCTGTTGGTACAGGCGCGCAAGCGGTGGTCGAGCGGTGACGCGATGGCCGCGTCGCTGGCCGCCCGTGCCCAGTCGGGCGACGTCCAGCGCCCCTCGCGCAGCGCGAGGTCGCCACGTTCCTGCGCCAGCGAGAGTCGCTCCACGACGCTCAGCGGAATGCCCTGACAGGCGTCGGCCATGGCGGCGATGAAGCGATGCGCCCCTTCCTGCTCGGGCCACTCACCGCTGCTGCGGATCGCGTCGATGACCGCATCGTTCGCCAGCGGCAGCAGCGGCAGGGCAACCAGCCCGCGGTGCTCGACCAGCGCACTGGTACTGCCGCGTGAGGTCGTGACGACCATCAGGGCGAGCTCGGTGCAGCGCCCGATCACTATGGCCATCAGTTGTCGGGACGCGGTATCGGCCCAGTGCAGGTCATCGAGCAGCAGGGCGAGCGGCTCCTGCTCGACGATCGCGGTGACGAGGTCGAAGAGGGCGAGCGCGCGTCGTCGCACCGCTTCGCCCCCCTCGATCGGCGACGGCGTGACGGCGAACACACTGGCCAGCCCCGGATCGAGGGCGACGAGTTCTCGCGCGCTGTCGGTGTTGATGCCGGCCGCGCCGGGCTGCGAGGCGAGCGTGCGCGCGATGGCGGCGGCGAACCCGAACGACACGTCCCGCTCGCCGGGATTGGCCCGCACGGACACGGCCCGTCCGTGGCGCCCATGACAGCGGGCGGCGATGGCTGACAGCAGGCGGCTCTTGCCGATGCCGGCCCCGCCGGTGATCGACACGAGCTGGGTGTCACCCGCCCGGGCGCGGCGCCACGCGTGGAGCACGGCCGTAAAGCTTTCGTCGCGCCCCACGAGATCGAGGGTGAACGGGGTGACGCCGTCGCCACTGATCTCGCCAGCACCGGTGGCGTCTGAGACGTCGCTCTCGCGCGCCGCCGCCACCGCGGCGGCGGTGGCGGTGGACAACGGGACGTCCTCGGTGCGCGCCAGTTGCTCGAGGACGTCGGCCTCGTGCCGCGCGGCGGCCCGGTCTCCGAGTCGCAGTAGCTGCTCGATCGCGATACGACGCGCCTCGGGGTGCGCCGGGGCCACCTCCAGGAGTCGCTCCAGCGCCTCACGCCCCCGGGTCGGTTGGCCGCGAGTCATGAGGTCATGCAGATACGGCTCGACCACGCGCAGCAGCGACTCCTCGAGGTGCCGTCGCTCCAAGGCGGCCCAGTCGTCGAAGGCATCGGCATCGGGAAGCGACAGCCCGGCGAGAAACGGCCCCGCATACACCCGCAGCGCCGCCTCGCCATCGTCGCGGTGGACGGCCTCGAGGAACTGTTCCCGGTCGGTCACGACCGATGGGTCCAGACGGACCACGACGTCGTCGCGTGTTTCGAGCGCGTCACCGATGGCGCGTCGTAGCCGCCAAAGCGCCTGGCGGAGATTATGACGAGCGCGATCGCTGCCGGCCTGCGACCAGAGCAGCGACGCGAGCAGGTCGCGGGAGTGATCGCGGTTTCGTGCGCTGGCGCAGTACGCCAACAGGGCGAGCGGTTTCCCCGCCCCGAGCAGTCGCTCTCCTCGTGGTCCTGCCGGTCCCGAACCGACCAACTCCGTCGTGCCCAGGGTTCGCAGCACGAACGGCGCCGGTCGGTCGGGATCCTGCCCATCCAAAACCCTCGGCAAGGCATTCATTAAATCCATAATGCAGCGGGGGCGTCAATTCAGCGTCATTCGGGCATCGATCCGGTGGGACGGAAGGCTGGCCCCCGCCTGAGACGTGACTGTCACACCCCTCCAATACCCTACAGACATCCTCCAACGCGGAGCTTGTCTGATGGATGCCGTTCTGCTCATCGATCACCAGCCCATTGTCCCGCCTGCCGGTCCGGCCGGCGTCGTGGTCCGGGCCCTCCTCACCATCGCCGGCCAGGTGCCGGCCCATCGTCAGCGGACGCCGCTGGCCATCTCCCTTGTCCTTGACCGCAGCGCGTCGATGGGCGGCAATCGCCTCGAGGCCGCCAAGGCCGCTTCGATCAGCGCCGTCGAGCGCCTGCACCCCAACGACGTGGTCTCCGTGATTGCCTTCGACGATCAGGTGGACGTCGTGGCCCCGCCCGCCCCGCGGGCGCGGCAGTTTCAGCTGGTGCAGCAGGTGAGCGGCATCTACACGGGTGGGAGCACGAATCTCAGCGGCGGGTGGCTGCGCGGTCGTCAGCATATGGAGCAGGCACTCGGCATGCTCGGCTCCCTCGAGGGGTCGTCGCGCCGCATCGTGTTGCTCACCGATGGACACGCCAATGTCGGCATCATCGAACCCGCGACGCTGGTGGAGCTGGCCCGCACCGCCCGCGCGATGGGGATCACCACCACCACGATTGGCGTCGGCGAGGGCTACGACGACGACCTGTTGCGTTCCATGGCGGACGCCGGCGGCGGCAACAGCTGGTATGTGGAGCGCCCCGATCAGGCGCAGGACGTGCTCGCCGAAGAGCTGGGGAACCTGCTGTCGGTATCGGCGCAGGGGCTGTCGGTCAGGCTCACGCTGGAAGACGCGGTCACGGTGTTTGCCACGCACTCGGGCTGGCCCGCCACGTCGGTGGCCAACACGTTCACCTTCGACCTCGGCGATCTGTACGCCAGCGAGCCCAAGCCCGTGCTGCTCGAGCTGTTCGTGCCGGCCGATCGGCTCGACGCGCTAGCCGCCAGCGGGGCGCCGATTGCCACGTTGGTCGTGGCGGCCGACGTGCTCCTGGATGGCGGCGGGGTGGAGCACCGTTCGATGACCCTCGGTGTGGCGGCGTCACTCAAGACGCAGTCCACGCTGGTGCCGGCAGTGGAGCACGCCGTGTTGCTGGCGCGCGCCGCCAAAGCCCGCGAGGAGGCCGCACGCCGTCAGCGAGAGGGCGACGCCGAGGGGGCGCGGGAGTTCATGCTGCGGGCGTCGTTGGATCTGTCGAGCAGCGCGCTCATGGAGGACCCCGACATGGCTGCGGAACTCCAGTTGCAGGTGCGTGACCTCAATGCGCTGGCCGAACGGTACGAGCAACGCGAGTTCAGCGAGATCGAGGCCAAGTACCAGATGCAGCGCAGCTACAATGCCCGTCGCGGCAAGAAGCGAAATGACGGCACGCTGAGACGCGAGGAGTAACCGATCTGGTGTCACCATGGGGAGTGTCGGGCCATAGATTGCTCGTGTCCGCCCGACACTCCTCACACCTCGGGACTTCCGTATGCCGTTCTCGGTCAGGCGCGCTGCGCTGCCGCTCATTGCTTTCCTGATCGCCGCGCCCGTCGTGCGTGGGCAGTCGCTCTCGCCATCCACGTTGGGCTTCAGTGCCCAGGTGCATGGTGTCGCCGGCACGATGAACACGGCCATCTATCCCGGCGCCGGCGGGAGCACCGCCTTGGGCTTCGGCGGCGAGATCGCGTACGGCACCTCGCCGCGCCTGTCGCTCGTCGGCCGGCTGGCGCGCATCGCATCCACGTCGGAGATCACCACCGAGTCCACTGA
Source organism: uncultured Gemmatimonadota bacterium (assembly GCA_903900795.1). Classification (GTDB taxonomy): domain Bacteria; phylum Gemmatimonadota; class Gemmatimonadetes; order Gemmatimonadales; family Gemmatimonadaceae; genus Gemmatimonas. The sequence goes on from CAIUOO010000036.1 coordinate 3,689, forward strand.
CTACGCGATGCTGCAGGGTGACCTTGGCCTGCGCTGGATGTCATCGCCGGGTGCGCGCGTGCGTCCGTTCGCTGAGGCAGGTCTCGCGCTCCGACGGTTGGCGTTCTCGTATGCGGACATCGCCGGCGCGGTGAGTGACTTCAGCGCCTTCAATGGCGGCGCGACGGTCAGTGTCGGCGTGATGGTGTTCCAAACCGAGACGATGTCGGTGGAAGGAGCCGGTACGTACACCAGCGGCAACTTCAGCACCTGGAAGGTGAACGGAGACCCCGAACCGTTGGCGCAGATTGCGTCCGAGATGCTCGGCGTCCGTATTGGTGTACGCTACTGGTTCAAGAAGTAGCGCCCTCGCGGCGCTGCGGTTACGGCACGATCACCTCGATCGCGAACAGGGGCAACCACTCGGGGCAGTAGATGATGTCCGGCACTTCGCGGCCTTGCGGGAGTATCGTGCACCCCGTCGCGTGCTGACGCCATTCCCCGCCGAAGGTTTTTGTGAGCCAGCTGCGAGAGCGTGCGAGCGGTGACGTCAAACCTCCGGTCCGGTTCGCCTCGCGAATCACGCTGTCGGGGAGCGAGGCCACGTCGTTGCCGTCTCCCCAGAGCGGCGTCCCCATCGTCCAGTTCGACCGCGAGAGAATGAAACCGCCGGAGTCTTCCGGGGAGAGCACGACGATAATCCAATACCGTCCCTGGCGGTTTGGGGCCACGTAGTCTATTGACACGTCGATGACGTTGTCCCGCATCGGGGTGGTCACCGGGGTAACGTCGCGCCCCGCGGTTTTCGGGTCGCCCCAAGATGGCGTCATCGCGAGCCACACCGAAGCCGAGCGATAATCCGACGTGTATTGCACCTGAATGACGCCGCTGATCGGCGAACCCCGCGCCACCGTGATGCGCGCATCGCGCCCTCGTACCACCTGCGACGCAAGTTTCCCCTCGAGGAGGCGTACCCTTATCTCTCGATCGCTGGTCTGTACTGAGATCGGGAGATTGGTGGTCCCGGACGCGTGCCCCGGCGCCTCGAAGCGGATGGGCACGATGGTGTCGGTGGTGCGCAACCGCAGCGCCCCGAAGATCGCCACCCCCGAGGAGTCCATGCGCGCTTCGCCCCCCGACAGCACGCGCGCCGTGCCGGTGGGGATGCGCAGTCGCACCACGCGCGTACTGTCGGTGTCGCCGGGGCGCGCTGGGCGCCCCCGTACGAGCAATGGCGGCGTGAATCGGTAGCTGTTGGGGCCGTACACGGGCGTGCCATCGGCCAGCACCACGTTCTGACTCACTAACAGCCGCGGCAGTCGTGTGGCCGACCACGCGACGCCGGCGGCGAGCAGCAGGAACAGCGTGGCCACGCCAAAACCCAGATGGCGTACGGTTCGCGCCGAGCGCTGCCACCACGGCACCGCGCGCACGAGCGCGTCGATGTCACGGGAGCCGAGCCGTGCGCCGACGATATCAGCGGCCAGGTCGCAAACATGTCGCGGGTCGCCAGAGCGGCGGCAGCGGGCCACGATCTGGGTAAACACGAGCGCGGCTCGCGTTTCGAGGCGTGCACTGAGGAAATGTCGCGTGGCGGCGA
>CAIUOO010000037.1 GCA_903900795.1 uncultured Gemmatimonadota bacterium
GCGCTGACGCGCGCCTGCGCTGACGCGCGCCTGCGCTGACGCGCGCCTGCCCGTCAGCTGGTGGTGGGGCGCCCGGGGTTGTAGCGCAGGCTGCCGGGCAGCGCGTTGAGCAGCGGCCCGAGTTCGGAGGCGCGCTCGAGGGTGGTGACGAACGTGAGTCCGTCGAGCGAGACGACGAGCATGCCGGAAATCCCGTAGGCGACCACACAGCCGCCGTCGGCGTGAATCACGTTGCCGGAGGCGTCCACGCAGTGCACCTGACCCATCACGCCGTTCCCCGTGTCGTCGAGCTCCCGCACGCGACGTAACGACGCCCAGGTGCCGACGTCGTCCCATGCACACGCCGTGGGGAGTACCACCACGTTGCGGCTGCGCTCGAGCAACCCGCGGTCGATCGAGACCGACGTGACCAGTTCGGCGAAGGCGCTCAGGTCGCCGGCCGCCAGTTTGGGGAGGCCGTGCTGCAGCTCACCGGTGTTGGCGTCGAGCTCGTCGAGCACGACGCGGGCGCGCCACACAAAGATCCCGGTGTTCCAGAGGGCGCCCCGGTCGATGAGCGTATCGGCGAGCGCCGCGGTGGGTTTCTCGACGAAGTGCTCCACGCGACAGGCGCCGCCTTCGGCTCGCGACACGAAGGGATCGAACGGCACCCCGGGCTGCAGGTAGCCGAAGCCCGTTTCACAGCGCGTTGGGGTGGCACCGAGCGCCACCAGGACGGGCTCCGACGACGCGATCGTGGCGGCCCGTCGGAGCGCCTCCCGAAACACCTCGGGAAATCCCACGGCGAGGTCGGCGTGCAGCGCGCAGAAGACGGTATCGGGGCCGGCGCGCTTGGCGACTTCCTGCGCGCCCCAGGCCAGCGCGGCCGCCGTCCCGAGCGGGCGCGGCTCAATGAGCATGTTGGCGCGTGGCACTTCGGGAATCGCTTCGTGCAGCGCATCGGCGATGTCGGCGCTCGTGACCACCAGCACGCGGTCGGCCGTCACCAGCGGCGCGAGGCGTGCGATGGTGTCGGCGATCAGCGGGCGCTCGTTCACGAGGGCAAGGAGCTGCTTGGGGCGCTTGGGCGTGCTGAGCGGCCAGAAGCGGGTGCCAATACCGCCGGCGAAGACGACGGCCCAGAGCGCCGTGCTGGTCTCCAGCAGGGGCTCGAGTTCGAAGTCCTCCATCGTGTCGGCGATCGCCGAGGGCTCGACGAGCACGGGGGGCGCGACATGGGGAGCGACAGCGCGGGGCTCTGGCATCGTGGCGGCGGAGTGGAGAACACGAAGATCGGGCCGCGAATGCAAACGTCCGTGACAACTGGCGCATCTGCTCGGCTCCGGACAACATACCTATCCCATGCTCACCCTGCACCTTACCAACGGCGACTCGGCCGCGAGCGCACTCGCGCGATCCGGCCTCCCCGGGGACATCGTCTCGTGGCGCGACGTACTGCACGACGGACCGGTGCCGTCAGACGACGACCTCAGCGCCTTCCACCGTGTGCGCGCCGAGTTCCTGGCCAGCCGCGGGTGGACGAGCGTGGCGGCGGTGGTCACCGACTTCGAGCAGCGCGATGCGCGTCTGGAAGATGTGGGTGCCGGCGATGAGGTGGTGCTGTGGTTCGAGCCCGATCTGTACGACCAGCTGCAATTGATCCAGATCCTGGCGCGGTTCGAACGACGGGCACCCAGCGAGCGCCCACGCCTCACGATCGTGCCGGCCGACTGCTATCTCGGACCGATGCTGCCGGAGAAGTTCGCGCCGCTGTATGCGTCGCGACGTGCGATCACGCCGGAGGATCTGGTGCACGGCGGTGTGACATGGCGCGCGTTCACGTCGAGTACGCCGGACGATTTGCTGGAGGTGACCAACCGGCTCGATCGCGAGGTCACGGCGCGCACGTACACCGCCGACGACTTCGTGCGGTTGCCGCATCTGGTGGCCGCCTTACGTCGGCAGCTCGAGGAATATCCGGATACCGACGCCGGATTATCGCGCAGCGAGCGGCAGTTGTGTGAAGCGCTGTCACCGGGCGCCATTACACTGGGCAAATTATTCTCAGCGTATCAGGGCACGGAGTCGTGGGTGTGGCTCGGCGACCTGGGCTTCGCCTGGTACGCGGAGCGACTCAGTGATTGTGCGCATCCGATCGTCGTACATACCAATGGTTCGCGGGTGATCGCGCCGCCGCGATCCACCAATGGGCGGGCGTTCTGGGATCGTGCGGTGCAGCTCACGCCCTTTGGACAGGATGTGGTGCGGGCCCGCGCCGATGCGGTTCGGGCCAACGGAATGGATCGCTGGATCGGCGGTACGCATTGCACCACGACGCAATACTGGCGTTGGGACGCGCGCACCCAGCGCACCGAACCATTCCCCCGCCGCTGATGGATACGCGCCCCGATCAGGATGCCGCGTTGTTGGCGATGCTCGAAGCGGATACCACGCTCGACGCCGCGCGGCCGATCCTTGAACTGGCGGCGGCCTACTTCGCCGACACGCGTGGTGGAGAGGGACCGGTGTCCACGTGGCACAGTGCCCAAGTGATCGCCGATCGCCTCGTTGGCCCGATGCCGCGCGGCCCGCGCGCGCTGCCGGATGTGGCGCGTCGCCTGTCGTCACTGTTACTGGAAGACGTGAACCGCCTGGCGCATCCGATGTACATCGGGCATCAGGTGTCGGCCCCGCTGCCGGCGGCGGTGTGGACCGAGGCGTTGATCAGTGCGGTCAATCAGTCGCAGGCCGTGCGCGAGATGTCACCATCATTCACGCCGCTGGAGCATCAGGTGATCGCGTGGATGACTGACCTGGTCGGGTGGGATGAGCACGCCGGCGGCACGATGACATCGGGTGGCACCGAAGCGACGTTCGCGGCGCTGTTGGCGGCGCGCAGTCGCGCCGTACCCGATGTCTGGACGAACGGCCTCGGGGCCAACGCGCCGGTGGTGGTGTGTGGCGAGCATACACATTACGCTGTGTCGCGCGCCGCCGGCGAAATGGGCCTCGGCATGTCGCGCGTGATCAAGATCCCGTCGCGCGCGTTGTGCATGGATACCGAGGCGCTGCGCGAGCGGCTGGCGGCTTTGCGGGCCACCGGCACCCGCGTGATGGCGGTGGTGGCGACCGCCGGATGTACCGCCACCGGCAGCTTCGATGACCTGGAGGCGGTGGCGGATCTGTGCGACGAGTTCGCCGACGATCACGGGCCGCTGTGGCTGCATGTCGACGCCGCGCACGGCGGGACGGCGATGCTGTCGCCGACACATCGGCATCGCGTGAAGGGGCTGGTACGCGCGCGGTCGCTGGCCTGGGATCCGCACAAAACGTTGCTGTTGCCGTTGTCGGCGGGGCTGGTGCTGGTGCGCGATCACCACGATCTCACGCGCGCCTTCACGCAGGAGGCGCCGTATCTCTTCGGCGCCGGCTCCGACGCGCAGGTCTGGGACATGGGGCCACGGTCGTTCCAGTGTTCGCGCCGCGCTGATGTGCTGAAGTTGTGGGTAGCGATCGAGCGGTACGGCACCGACAATCTGGCGCGATTGTACGATCGACTGTGCCGGATGGCGCAGACGTTGCATGGCTTACTCAGCGCCCGCAGCGACTTCATGCCGCTCCACGAGCCGATGTCGAACATCCTCTGTTTCGCGTGGACGCCGCCGGGCGTGGCGGCAGCCGATCTCGACACGTTGACCAATGCGTTGCGCGAGCGGTACAACCGCTCGGGTCGGGGCTGGATCACGGCGACCACGCTGGAGGGTCGTCGGGTGCTGCGCATTACCGTGATGAACGCGCGCACCGACGAGACGCACCTCGCCAAGCTGGTGGACGGACTGGTGGCCGAAGCCGCGCTGATCCTGCACACGCACTGATGCGGCCGTCGCTTCATGAGACGTGCGACAGGCGCCACGCTTTCGTGTTGAATGGTTTATATAGCAGTACCGTCACGCCGATTCCTCAGCGTGCGTGACGGTCGCCGTGACCGCCCTCCCGCGTCCCGCCGCGCGCGTGGAAATCCAATGCACTGCCCAGATCCGCTCTCCGGAGAAGC
>CAIUOO010000038.1 GCA_903900795.1 uncultured Gemmatimonadota bacterium
CCGCGCCACGGTCCACCAAGCGCCAGCACCATGAGCCCGTTGCCGTTGTCTTCGTTCTGCGGCAAACGCAGGTCGCTGTTCACGTAGCCCGAGGACGCCTGCACGAACAGGTTCTTGCGAAGCTCGGCGTTCACATTCGCCCGGAAGCTGTTCCGCGCCAGCGCGTTCGGACGCACGATGTCCGAGGGCAGCTCAGTCACGCCACGACGCGCCTTGAGACGCGCGATTTCGTTGTCGGGGAGCTTGTAGATGCCCGTTTCGCCTTCGGTCTGCCCCGACACGAAGAACTGCACCTTATCGTTACCGCCCGACGCCTGCAGGTTGTACTGACGACGGCTGCCGTCGCCGATCGGGCTGAGGCTCGGATCGTTCAGGATGTTGCCACGCGAAAGCGAATCCACCGACGTACAGGTGCCAAGGGACACGGCGGTCAGCAAGCAGGGCACGGCCCGGCTCGGCGAGGCGGCCGTACGGCCCCACAACTGCCACAGATCGGGATACACGGCCGTGTTTTCGATCTTGCCGTTCTCGACACTGAGGCTGTAGCTCGTCTTGCCCGACTTACCGCGCTTGGTCGTGATCACGACCACGCCGTTCGCCGCTTCGGTGCCGTACAGCGTGGCGGCCGACGGGCCCTTTACGATTTCGATGGACTCGATCTCGGACGGGTTGATGTCGTCGAGACGGGACGGACCCGAGCCACCGACGCCCAGCGCGTTGTTCGTGGTCGACGTGGCGCGCACACCGTCGATGACGACGATGGGATCGTTGGACAGCGAGAACGAGTTCTGGCCGCGGATACGGATACGCGAGCCGGTACCCGTGGCGCCGGTCTGCACGACCTGCACGCTGGAGGTACGACCCGAGAGCAGGCTGCCCATGTTCGACACGGGGAGCTCGGCGATCTTCTCGGCGACGTTGATCTGCGCCGTGGCGTTTGCCAGTTCGACCTTGCGCTGCTGACCGGTCACCGTAGTGACGACGGCGGCGAGCGAGAAGGCGGCCTGCTTGATCTGCACGTCGGCGACCACCGGCGTGGCGCCGACCGTCACCGTGATCTTCTGCGCCTCGTAGCCGATGCGATTCACATCGAGCGTGACCGCACCCGTCGTGGTGACGCGGAGCGTGTACCGGCCGTTATCGGCGGTCAGCGTCCCGTTCTGCGTGCCAGCAACGAGTACGCGAACCTGTGCGACAGGATTCCCGGTGGCGGCATCAGTCACGCGGCCGGAAATAGTGCCGCCGGCAGCCTGGGCCTCCGCACGCGAAGCCGCAGTTAAGGAAGCGCCGACGAGCCCTGCCAGCAGGGCGAGTCGTGCACATACAGCGGCCAGTGGGCGGCGATAAACGGAATGATGTGGCGAGCGGCTTCGCTCGCCACGATCAGTCGCAACGGGTCCGAACAATCGCATCTCGGGACTCCCTCAGAGAGCTGGATCACTCAACGGCCACCCAGTGTGGCCGAACATGGACACGACCAACCGCTTTCGCGCGCCGGACGGCGAGCAAAGCGGCGGGTCATACCACTACGGTGCACGGGCGTCGAAACACCCGATTGGCGCGAGAGGAGCGGGCAGACGCGGCGGACAACGCGCATCGAACCCGGGTGCGTGACGAGCACGCGGCAGGAACTTCTGGAAAAAAGCAGTGATGACCGGTACAACAGCGCGAACCGACGATCCGTCACCGAGGGCCGCGAGAACCGGTCGCGCCGCTACCGGACTGGTATCGGACTGCTACAATGTGACCGGGTGAGGGTACGGCGCGGCACGTCCCCTGTCAATGTCGAACGGCGTTTAGGGCGCGTAGACGGCAATAACCACGTTCCCGCCGACGGACGACACGTCCGCCGACGGGGACGACAGGAATTAGGGAGCGACCGGCGAAGGCGGCGCCGGCAGCTCGAACTTCAAGGCCGACATCGCGGCCGAGTCCGCCACCAGCGGCGTGTCGCCGGCCGGCAGGCCGTTCAACTTCAAGATGTACACCACGGAGTGCAGATACTGGTCCCGGGTCAGGGAGCCAGGCCCGTCGTCGGGCATCGTGGTGCGGATCTGCTCATACAACTCGAACAGCGAGCGACCGACCCACTTCGTTTTGAAGTCGGCGCTCGTGACGTCCTTCGTTTCATGGCAGCCGACGCAGGTGGCGGTCCAGACTTTGGCCCCCTCCTCCGCCTGCGCTTCGGTATACAGTTTCGCGCTGTCGGCCACGAACACGGCGGCGCGTAACGACGACGCGGCGAGAGGACGCTGGGCCGATATGCGGCTGCCGCCGAACACGCTGGCGGCGACCACGGCGGCGAGGACCGCGCTCGGGAGATAGTTACGAATCGTCATGGTGAGTGAACGTGTGTCGAGGGCCGAATGCTGACAAGAGGTGACGTGCGCGGCACCCCGGGGGCCTTTCGTGAGGGGCGATTGCAAGTGCGGGAACGGCGTAGCATCTTCGCCGTATGTCAAATACCCCGCCAGATCCTGAACGTTTGGATCTTTCCGAAGATCCCACGGCCCTCCCCCGCCGCGACTTTCTGAAGCTGGCCGGCGTCGGCGCCGGTGCGCTCCTCACCTCGGGCTGTGCGACCGCGGGCGCCTTCGCGTCTGCCGCCCCCGTCCGCGGCATCGAGCGAGGCCGCGCCAAGGACGGCGGCGTCGGGCATGTCGTCGTGATCGGCGCCGGCGCCTGGGGCGGATGGACCGCCTACCACCTCCGGCAGCGCGGCGCCCGCGTCACCCTCATCGATGCCTACGGCCCCGGCAACTCCCGCTCCACCAGCGGCGACGAGACACGCGGCATCCGTTCGTCGTACGGCGATCGCGCAACGGGTGAACTCTGGACCCCGTGGGCGCGCGCGGCCATCGAGCGCTGGCTGCTCTTCGAGCAGGAGTGGGCGCCGGTCTTCCGCACGTCGTATTTCCATCAAACCGGCGACGTGATCATGCGCGCCACCGCCGAGCCGTTCATCACCAAAACGCTCGAGTTGTGGAAAGCGAACAACGTACCGCACGAGGTGCTCAACGGCGCGGAAGTGCGCAAACGGTATCCGGTCATCAAAGCCGATGACATCACGATCGCCATTACCGAACCCGATGCCGGCGTCGTGCGCTGCCGCGCCGCCACGCAGGCCGTCGCCGCCGTAGGCGGGAAGATGGGGGTGAAGCTCGTGATCAGCCGGGTACGTCCCGGCCCGATCGTGAACGGCTCGATGGACGGCGTGATTCTGGAAGACGGCACGACGGTACGGGGCGACTCCTACGTGTTCGCCTGCGGTCCCTGGTTGCGCAAACTCTTTCCCTACATGGAAAACCGGATGCGCGTGCCGATCGGCGTCGCCTGCTACTTCGGTGTCCCGGTTGGAGATTCGCGCTTCACCTTCCCCAATCTCCCCAGCTTCAACTTCCCAGGCGTTACCGGCTGGCCCGTGCTGCCCGTCGACTCCCGCGGCTTCCGCGTGCGCGGCGCCATCGCGCCGGCCGCTCCTACCGCGGGAGCGGCCGCGACTCCCGCGGCGGTCGGTCCCGCCGCCGGTGCGCCGGTGCCCGCCGACCCGCTGCAACAGGATCCCGACACGAGCAGCCGTTGGGCCAGCCAGGAGCGTATCGACGGCTCCCGTCGCTTTCTCGCCGCGCGCTTCCCGCTGCTCGCCAATGCCCCGCTGCTCGAGACACGTGCCTGCCACTATGAATCGAGCGTGAACGGCAACTTCATCATCGATCACGTGCCTGGCACGTCGAACGCATGGATCGCGGGCGTCGGCCAAGCCGAAGGCTTCAAGTTCGGCCCGGTCGTTGGCGAGTACGTCGCCCAGCGCGTGCTCGGCATTACGGGCGACCCGAAGCTCGTGGCGGCGTTCAAGCTGCCCACCGAAGAATACGAAAAGCCCCCCGGATAATGCGACGCC
>CAIUOO010000039.1 GCA_903900795.1 uncultured Gemmatimonadota bacterium
GCGTGGGGGCTACGCCTGAGTACGCCATCGCCATCGCAACGAACGGGCGTTGGGCAGCGTTAACCTCACGGACAGCCCCCGTGACGCTTGCCGACTTTGCTGTCGTATGCTGAGCGTCGTTCCCGACCCGCCGTGCGCCCCTGCGAATGCCAGATAATGTGATGCCGCCGCGCGCCGCGCGCCGGTTCGCCATAGATCCCTCCCGCCGGCTGTTCGCCGTGTCGTCGGTCGCCTTGCTCGGCCTCGCCGCCTGCAAAGAGCAGAAACGCCCTCCGCGCCCGGCTCCGGTGGTGTCCACCATCACGGCGAAGAAGGGACCGCTGCCATTCGTCGTGAACGCGAATGGACAGATCGAGCCCAACCGGACCGTCGCTGTGCAGTCGCTCGTGTCCGGGATGCTGACCCGGGTCGCGATCGCCGAGGGCGATGAAGTCCGTCAGGGGCAGGTGCTCTTCCAGATCGATCCCCGGCCGTTCCGTGCCGAGCTCGACCGATTGAAGAGCACTCTTGCCCGCGATGAGGCCACCTTGGCGCGCGCCCGTGGGGACTCCGTGCGCTTTGCCGGGTTGGCTAAGGATGGCTACGTGACCCGTCAGCAGCTCGATGAGACGTTCGCCGAGGCCTCCGCCTTGGCCGCTACGGTGGCGGCTGGCCGGGCGTCGCTGGAGCGGGCGCGGCTTGATCTCGAGAACACGACCATCAAGGCCCCGATCTCCGGGCGCACGGGGCAGATCACCCTCCGTGTGGGCAGTCTGGTCCGGGCGCAGGCCGACCCGCCACTGCTCACGATCAACGAACTCCAGCCCGTTCTCGTGCGCTTTACCGTGCCGGAGCAGGCGTTCGAAGAAATGCGCCGCCGGTCTGGTCTCGATAAGGCGCTCCCGGTGAACATCGTCCCCAATGTGGGCGACAGCAGTCAGAAGATCACGGGCACGCTGACCTTCATCGACAACGCGGTCGACCGCGCCACCGGCACCGTGCTGCTCAAGGCCCGGGTCCCCAACGCCGATCGTTCGCTGTGGCCCGGTCAGTTCGTGTCGGTGGGTCTCGAGCTCACGGTCGATCAGGATGCCATCACCGTGCCGTCGGAAGCGGTCGTCACGACCTCCAATGGCGCGTTCGTGTACCTCGTCGAGGGCGGCAAGGCCAAGCGCATGGCGGTGAAGGTCGGTCGTCCCGCCGGCACGCTCGTGAAGCTCGACAGCGGCCTGGTGGGCGGGGAGCAAGTCATTATCGAAGGTCAGAATCGCCTGCAGGATGGCGCCAAGGTCGAGTTGCGCGGTTCGCTCTCGAAGGGCGGCCCGAGCGGGAAGCGAGGGGCAGCCCAGTGAATCTGAGCGCGATCTGGATCAAGCGGCCGGTCATGACCACGCTGGTCATGCTGGCCATTCTGACGTTCGGCATTGTGGCGTACCGGGCGTTACCGGTGAGCGATCTGCCCACCATCGACTACCCCACGATCACCGTGTCGGCCGGTCTGCCCGGCGCGAGCCCCGAAGTCATGGCGACGTCGGTGGCGACGCCGCTGGAGCAGGCCTTCTCCACGGTGTCGGGCATCGAGAGCATCACGTCGTCGAGTTCGCAGGGCAGTGCCAACGTGACGCTGCTGTTCGCTCTCGACCGCGATATCGATAAAGCGGCGGCCGACGTGCAGTCGGCCATCTCCAAGACGCTGCGTCAGCTGCCGCAGGGCATCAATCCGCCGTCGTACAACAAGGCGAACGCGGCCGACTCGCCGATCATGATGTTCTCGATCAACTCCGACGTCCTCAGTCGTCAGGAGTTGAGCGAGTACGCGGAAACCTTCCTTGCCCAGCGCGTGTCCACCGTGACCGGCGTGGCGCAGGTGCAGGTGTACGGTTCGTCCAAGTACGCCGTGCGTGTACAGCTCGACCCGGGCGCCATGGCCGCCCGTGGCATCGGCATCGATGAAGTGCAGGCCGCCATCAACCAGGGAAATTCGAATTCCCCGGCTGGCGTCCTGATGGGTCCCAACCAGTCGTTCACGCTGCAGGCCTCCGGACAGCTCCGGAACGCCACCGAGTTCCGCAATCTCGTGGTCGCGATGTGCAACGGTGCGCCGATTCGTCTGGGCGAACTCGGCAACGTGATCGACGGCCTGCAGAACATGCGCGGCATGAGTGAGATCAACGGGCGCGCCAATACCGCGCTGGCGATCATCCGTCAGCCTGGCGTGAATACCGTCGATGTCGCCAAGGGCGTCAACGCCGTGCTGAAGCAGCTCGAGCCGCAGCTGCCACCCAGCGTCAGCATCGTGCCGATCTACGACCGCTCCATCGCGATCGAGGAGAGCGTCGACGATGTGAAGTTCACGCTCATTCTCACGGTCGGTCTGGTCGTGATGGTGATCTTCCTGTTCCTCCGGAATCTGCGCGCCACGATCATCCCGTCGCTGGCTCTGCCGTTCTCGCTGATCGGGACGTGTACGGTCATGTGGATGCTCGGCTACAGCCTCGACAACCTGTCGCTGATGGCCCTCACGCTCGCGGTCGGTTTCGTCGTGGACGACGCCATCGTGATGCTCGAGAACATCGTGCGCCATCTGGAGATGGGAAAGAAGCCCATGCAGGCGGCGCTCGACGGATCGAAGGAGATCAGCTTCACGATTCTCTCGATGACGCTGTCGCTGGTGGCCGTCTTCATCCCGCTGCTGTTCATGCCGGGGCTCGTGGGGCGCCTGTTCCGCGAGTTTGCCGTCACGATCGGTGTGGCCATTCTCGTGTCGGGCTTCGTGTCGCTCACGCTCACCCCGATGTTGGCCGCGCGCTTCCTGCGCGAAGGTGAAGGGCACGCCCCGAGCGATGGCAAGTGGCGCTCGGTCGAGCGCATCTACCAAGCCACCGAAGGCGCGTACGTGCGCTCGCTGGGCTGGGTGATGAATCGCCGCGGCCTCACGATGATCTTCAGTGTGATCACGCTGTTCGCAACCGTCGGGCTGTTCATGTACATCCCGAAGGGCTTCCTGCCCTCGGAGGATACCGGCCGCCTGTCCGGCTCGATCGAAGGGCCGGAAGGCATCGGCTTTGAAGCGCTGCAGGTGAAGATCCGCGACGTGGCGGCGATCGTCGAGAAGAGCCCGAACGTCAAGTACACGCTGGCGTCTATCGGCGGCGGCCCGGGTGGTGGTGGCTCCAACAGCGGTCGCTTGCAGCTCACGCTCAGCGAAGATCCAAACCGTCCGCACGTCGATCAGATCATGCGCGAACTCACGCGCGCCACGTCCACGGTGCCGGGCGTGCAGGTGTTCTTTCGCAACCCGCCACCGATCAACATCGGTGGTCGCCGGGGGAACAGCGCGTATCAGGTGTCGCTGCAGGGCCCCGACATCGCCGAGCTCTACACCGCGGCGCGTGCCCTCGAGGCCCGCATGAAGGATTTGCCGGAGCTCGAAAACATCTCCAGCGATCTGCAGGTCGGCAATCCGCAGGTGGGCATCCAGATCGACCGGGAACGCGCGTCGGCGCTCGGCCTGAGTGCGTCGCAGATCGAGAATGCGCTCTATAACGCATACGGCTCGCGTCAGGTCTCCACGATCTATACGCAGACCAACCAGTATCAGGTCATTCTCGAACTCAAGGAAGCGTTCCAGAAGGACCCGGCGTCATTGAGTCAGCTGTACGTGCGTTCCAACACCGGTAATCTGGTGCAGCTCGGCTCGGTCGCCACGTTTACGAAGGGCGTCGGTCCGCAGAGCATTCAGCACAACGGGCAGCTACCGGCCGTGTCGATCAGCTTCGCCACCCGCCCCAACGTGGCACTCGGTACGGCCGTCGATGCGGTGCAGCGCGAAGCACGCGCGGTGCTGCCGCCCGACGTGACGTCGGTGCTCTCCGGTGACACGCAAGCGTTCGCGCAGGCCCAGAGCGGACTGCTCGCGTTGTTGTTCGTCGCCATCTTCGTGATCTACGTGGTGCTCGGTATTCTCTACGAAAGCTTCATCCACCCGATCACGATTCTCTCGGGGTTGCCGTTCGCGGCGCTGGGCGCCTTGCTGACGCTCTGGCTGTTCGGCAAGGATCTCGGCGTGTATTCGTACGTCGGCATCATTATGCTGATCGGTCTCGTGAAGAAGAACGCGATCATGATGATCGACTTCGCGATCGAGGCCGAGCGTGATCACAAGATGTCGGCGCGTGATGCCATCGTGGAGGCGGCGCGCGTGCGATTCCGTCCGATCACGATGACGACGCTGGCCGCGCTCATGGGCACGTTGCCCATCGCGATCGGCTTCGGGGGCGGTGCGGAGTCGCGGCAGCCGCTGGGCCTCGCCGTGGTCGGGGGCCTCGCGTTCTCGCAGCTGATCACGCTGTACGTCACGCCGGTCGTGTACACGCTGCTCGATCAGTTCCAGTCGAAGCGCAAGACGACGGCGGTGCCGGTGCGCGCCGGCAGCATGGAGCCGGTACCCGTCGGCGGCGACTGATCCGCGTCGTTGCCGATGAACGGACATACTGAACGACCGCTGGCTCCCGCTAGCGGTCGTTCGTGCCTCCTGCCCACTCTGCGCGCCACACTCGCATGCTGCCTCAGAACTCGATCTGCGTCCCCAGTTCGACCACGCGGTTCGGTGGAATACAGAAGAACTCGGTCGCCGAGCGCGCGTTTCGCGCCATGATGGAGAAGATGATTTTGCGCCACCGGGACATCGTCACCGTATCGCCCGGTCGCCCAGCCACCGGAATGAGCCGCTCGCGACCGAGGAAATAGCTCGTTTCCATCGGTTTGCAGCGGATGCCCATTTGGTCGACGACATCGAGCACATTCGGCACATTCGGCGTCTGCATGAAGCCGTACAGGGCCACCACGCGCCAGAAGCCTTGGCCGAGTGGCGTGACCCGCACGGGATCGGCCCGAGTCGTCTCCGGCACATCAGCCGTTTTCACCGACACCAGCAGCACACGCTCGTGCAGCACTTTGTTGTGCTTCAGGTGGTGCAGCAGCACCGGCGGTACGCCGTCGTCACTGCCAGTCATGAACACGGCGGTGCCCGGCACGCGGTACACGCTCTTCTTCTCGACACTGTCGAGGAACTGGCCGATCGGCAGCGTGCCTTCCGTCAGCCGCGCATTCAGTAACGCGCGACCGCGCTTCCACGTCAGCATGAGCATGAACAAAACGACGCCCAATGCCATCGGCACCCAGCCGCCGTGCATGAGCTTCACCACGTTGGCGCTGAAGAAGAACACGTCGACGGTGAGGAATACCGCCGACAGCGCCGCCGCCTGCCACCACGTCCAGCGGAAGCGGATACGGGCCACGATGTAAAACAGAATGCTCGTGATCAGCATCGTGCCGGTGACCGCGATGCCGTAGGCCGCGCCGAGCGCCGAAGTGTTCTTGAAGAGCACAACGATGATGAGACAGCCCACCGCGATGAAGTAATTCACCTCGGGGATATAGATCTGTCCTTCCTCGGCCGTACTTGTGTGCCGTATCTCGAGACGCGGGATGAAACCGAGCGCGATTCCCTGACGGGTGACCGAGTAGGCGCCCGAGATCATGGCCTGCGAGGCAACGATCGCTGCCATCGTGGCAAGCACGATGAGGGGCAGGAGCATCGCCTTGGGTGCGAGCAGGAAGAACGGGTTCTCGACAGCCGCCGGATTCCGAACCAGCAGCGCTCCCTGGCCGAAGTAGTTCAGCAGGAGTGCCGGGAACACCAACAGCAGCCACGCCGCACGAATGGGACGGATGCCGAAGTGGCCCATGTCGGCATACAGGGCTTCGCCGCCGGTGATCACGAGCACCACGGAGCCCAGCACGAAGAACGCCAGCGATCCATGCAGCCGGACGAAATGCACGGCGTACATGGGGTTCACCGCGCCAAGGATCCATGGCGACTGAATGAGCTCGCGTACCCCGAGGGCGGCGATCGTGATGAACCACAAGAGCATGATCGGACCGAAGGCCTTGCCCATCAGGTCCGTGCCGAAGCGCTGCACGGCGAACAGAGACGTCAGGATCACCAGCGTGATCGGCACGATGTACTGCGCCACACTCGGCACGGCGATCTCGAGGCCTTCCATCGCACCCAGCACACTCATGGCCGGCGTGATGATGCCGTCACCGTACAGCAGGGCGGTACCGAACAGGGCGAGGGCGACGAAAATGCCGCCGCGTTTGAATCCTTGTGGCGTGCCACGCGGGAAGATCAATGCGAGCATCGCGAACTGACCGCCCTCGCCGCGATTGTCGGCACGGAGCACGAAGCTCACGTACTTCACGGTGATGACGAGCGTCAGCGCCCACACGATCAGCGAGAGAACGCCAAACACATTCTCGCGCGTGGGCTGCAGTCCGTACAGCGGACTGAAACACTCTTTGATGGAGTACAGTGGGCTCGTTCCGATGTCGCCATACACCACGCCAAGCGCAGTGAGGGTCAGGATCGCGAGCCGCTTGCCGGTGGGGTTCTCATGATGCCCTTCCTTTCGCAGCGGCGATTGGGCGGGGAACATGCTGGTGGTCGAGCGAATCTCGGCGCCGAGCGGTGCATCGCCGGCGTTGTTCGCGGCTGATGGAGTGGCGAACGAGCCCGTCGGATGCCGGATGGCGTCTGACGAGGGAGTCTGGCCGCCGCTGCCGGCCGCGCTGCTATCGGAGTCAGCCTCGGTGGGGTGTACCGAGGCCTGAGGATTCTGGTCGTTTGGCATGGTTTGGAGTGAATCCCAAATGTACCATGGTGCAGGGCAGAAATAGACAACGGGAGGCGGGTCTGCCTCCCGTCATTGGGCGCGTCAGGTGATCACGCCGATGGCCCCGAGAAGGCATGCCTCAGAGCTCACGCCCCACCAGTGATGAGAGTTGCGCCCGGGCGACGCGCCCATCCAGAC
>CAIUOO010000040.1 GCA_903900795.1 uncultured Gemmatimonadota bacterium
CCGCCGGTAGCGCCTGCGACGAACACATTGCCGCTGGCATCGATCGCGATTTCGTTGCCACGGGTTTCCGCGCCAACTGCGCCCAATTGACGGGTGAATTGCATGACCCCATTGCGATTGTATTTCGTCACGAAGGAATCGTGAGTTCCGGTCACGGTATTACCATCCAGTCCGCCTGTTGTACGGCCTGTGACGTAGACATTCCCGGAGACATCGGTCGTGACAGCGGTGCCAACGGTTTCTGAACGCACCGCGCCGAATTGCCGGGTGAATTGCTTGACCCCACTGCTGTCGTATTTCGTGACGAAGAAATCAGCAGACCCGTTCAGCGTGTTACCATCGAGTGAGCCCTCCGTATAGCCTGCGACGAAGACGTTTCCGCTCAGATCGGTACTCACCCCGTAGCCTCGTGTTTCCTGACCAGCGACACCCAAGAGACGGGTGAATTGATGGAGCCCTTCACGATTGTATTTGCTGTAGAAGGCATCAACCGTTCCGGTCATGGTATGCCCATCCAGCGCGCCAGTGGTATAGCCTGCGACGAAAACACTGCCGCTCGCATCAATCGCAACGCCTATGCCCACCTTCTTCTCACCAGCCACGCCTAATTGCCGGGTGAATTGCCGCACTCCATTGCCATTGTATTTGGTGACGAACATGTCGTGAGTACTTCCCGCCATCGCATTACCCTCCAGCCCACCGGTTGTGTAGCCTATGACATAGACATCTCCGTAGGCATCAGTCACAACAGCGGTGCCAACAGTTTCTCGACCAGCGACACCGAATTGACGAGTGAATTGCTTGACCCCATTGCTGCTGTATTTGGTCACGAACGCATCGAACGTACTACCCTGCTTGGTATTGCCATCCAGTCCCCCTTTTGTCGACCCGGTGACGTATACGTTGCCGCTGTGATCGGTCGCAATCGCGTTACCGTAGGTTATGTGATTGGCTACACCCAGCTGTTTCGTACCGACCCAAGAAGTCGACTTGGCCCCTCCGACAGCAGAGACAGCCGAACTTTCGCCACTGCCGCAGGCGGCAAGCAGTGTGAACGCGGTCATTCGCAGTATGTACAGAGCGTTTTTCATGGCTGTTCGTTTGGGTGTACTGCTCGTGACTATCGGCGATGTTACCGCGCGTGAATCCGTCCACTGCACTTGATCTCCACGCGCGCCGCTGGCCGCGGGAGCGCCGTAACAGCGAGTGCCGCACGGACCGGCGGGTTCACCTTGAAGTACTCGATGTACACTCCGTTCACGGCGGCGTAATCTGCCATGTCCATCACGAACACGGTGCACTCGTTCAGATCGGCCATGGTTCCACCCGCGGCTGTCACCGACGCCTTGATGTTCTCCATGGTCTGCCGTGTTTGCGCGACTATGCCGCCCTCGATGATGTCCTGGGTGCCGGGCTTGATGCCGGTCATACCGGACACATACACCAGATCGCCGTCACGCACGGCCACGGAGTAGGCGGGCACGAGCGGGGCAATTCCCGGGGGGTTGATGACCTGACGCGCGCTCATGGGCGCCGGGGTGGCCGCTTGCGCGTGCAGGGCGGCCGGCATGGCGAACACCGCGGTCATCAGGAAGACCACGGAGCGGATCGGAGAGGACGTCATGGATCGATGGGAAGAAGGTGAGAGAGAGTGCAGCTGACGCGAGTATACCATGCGAGACATTACTGGCGCGCCGGGATGACGATGGGGGTAAACCACGTGGGACTGATGAAGCGGCTCTTCGGCGAGGCCGTTGCCACTTCCTGCTGGAATTTCTTGCGGTCGGCCAGCGCCGCTGTGGTCGGCTTGGGATCGCCGTAGGCGTCAGCGTGCGTCGGAATGACCACGGCTGGGTTGCCAAGTGCTTTCATGAGACGGCCCGTGAACTCGAACACTTCTAAGCGCTGGCTGTTGGAGCCGACCAGGGCGATGTCGGGGCGCAGCCCTACCATCTCGCGCTCGATGTAGTTCATGGAGCCCATGATGAGCACCTCGTGGCCGCCCATGCGCAGCAGATAGGCGAGGTTGCCGCCTTCCACATAATCCTTGCGGCGCAGCGGCGCCTTGAGGCCGCGTGGTGCATTGCCGGTGATGCCGCGCGTGTTGTTGTAGTAGTGCTTGTCGTCCAACGCGCTGTGAATGTTGGGGATGACCCGCAGCGAGAAATCGTCGAAGTCATAGTCTTCGCCGCCGATCACCGTGATCAGTTTGGCATCGGGCACGTCGTAGGCCCGCGCCAGGTTCGCCGCCGTTTCATGTCCGACGATGATCGCGCCGGTTTTGTTCGAGATCACGCCGGCATCGAGTGCATGATCGGGGTGACCGTGCGTGATCAGGATGTAATCGGCTTTCGTGACGTGCGCGTTGATGAGCGCGGTGTCGGGCAGATAGAGGTCGGTCTGCGCCGGTCCGTCGCTCTGCTTGCCTGGTGCCCACCGCGCGAATTGCGTGAGGAACGGGTCGACCAGTACCACTTTCGTGCCGTCGGTGATTTCCCAGCCGGCGTTGCCGAGGTAGGTAAGGCGGATTTCGCCCTTCTTGAGCGAGGTGCCGGCCGTCGGCTGGGAGACTTGGGCCATCACGGGCCGGGCCATCATGGGATGGCTCAGGAGACCGGCGAGCAGGGCGGCAGCGTGCAGGGCGGAGCGAAGACGCACGGAATCTCCACAGGAGAACAGATATGAAACGAGACGTAAAATAGAGGCGCAGCAAAGCATACAGGTCGTTCGCGGGATCCGCGAGGCTGTCGGCGTCAGGCAGCCATCAGGTCGCCGTCAGTTCTTACACAGTACGCCGGTCGCATTGTCGACGGCGCTGCGCATGGCGGCGAACATGGTCGTGATCTCGGTGGCGTTGGCGCTGTCGCCGAGTCCACGATCGATCGCCGACGCGGAGATTGCGAGCGTTTCGGAGGCGAGTCGGCTGTCGGCGCAGTGCCGTGTTTTGCTGGCCTGCAGGAGCTGGCTGCGAGCCAGTTGCAACGTGGCGGCGGCGACGTAGGCCCGCGAGTCGGGGCGTGACTCGATGCTGTCCGCCAGGACCAGCATCGCGATGGCGGCCTGCTGTTGCGTGGCCAGTGAGTCACCGGCGGCGCGCAGCAGCAGCAGCCCTCGCGCAATACTGTAGGTGCGCAGTAATTCCGATTGCTCGCCGCGGCGTGGAGCACGGGCGAGCGTGGCGGCCGCACTATCGGGCTGATGGTCTTCGACGAAGAGATCGGCCAGCGTGAGGTACTGCGCGGTGAGCGTTGAATCCCGACGGATGGCTTCGCGCGTGGCGCGCAACGCGTCGGTGCGCTTGCCGGCCTGGCGCGCGGCGCTGGCGGCCATCACGTAGAGCTCAGGGACATCGGGGAACGTGGTGAGACCGCGCGGCAGCGCGTGGAGCGTCTCCACGCCGAGCAACTGCAGGTACTGCACATAGACACGCGAATCGTTCGGGTGACGACGCACGGCCCGCACGCTGATCTCGAGGGCGCCGAGCGTGTCGCCGGTTTGGCGGAGTCCCTCGATGAAGCGGGCGGCATAGTTGGCGTCGGCGCGAAAGACGTCGTCCTCGTGTTCGAGAGAATCGCCGAGGATGGCCACGTCTTTCCAGTGTGACAGCGTCGCATGCGCGCGGAAGGCGAGACGTCGGAGCGTGGCGTTGGCACCGAGTCGTTGCTGCAGATCGGTGGCGTTGGCGAGGGCATCGGCGGGGCGCTGCACGCGCAACAGCGCTTCCACCACCCGGATGCCTAACGCCAGACTGTCGGAGCGCATGGCGTACACGCGCCGCCACTGGGCACCGGCGTCGACGGGGCGATGCTCGGCCTCGAGGGCATCGGCGCGCATGACGGCGGCGAACAGATTGGTGCTGTCGATTGTGAGCACATCGTCGGCCACACGACGTACGGAGTCGGCCGCTGTGGTCCCATTCAGAAGGGCCGCCAGCAGACAGTCACGCGCAATGACGGCCTGCGGATAGCTGCGAATGGCGGCTTCTGCCTCGCGGGCGGCGGTGGCACGGTCTCCCTTGGCCATGGCATTCTCGCACCGTCGCAGGCCGGTGAATTGCCCCCGTGCACTGATGATCTCGCGGGCGAGGGCGTCACCGACCAACGCGGCGGTGGCCCCCTGAACCGTGGGCAACGGTTGCTGCATCCCCCAGCTGCGGAGCACGGTGAGGCGCGGCGTGAGCGTGATCATGCCGTCGCGCTGTGAGACCCGCGCGAGGAGCACTTCGTCGGCCCGTAATTGTTGCCCGAAGAAGCGGAGTTCCGCCTCACCGAGGGCGACCTGCGGCTTGTAGTTCAACTCGAGCAACAGATTGTCGAGGCGATATCCCTCGAGCACTTTCACTGCGCGTGGATCGGCGCGTTGCGTGAGCCGCGCGCGCGTGGCCTCGGCCACCTGTCGTGCAACGCGTGCGACGTTGGGCGTGCTGTCCAGGCGGAACGGGGCAATCAGCAGCGATTGCCGCACGAACTCCTGCGCCGATGCGCGTTGGGCGGCCGCGGCGAACAGAAGGAGGGCGAACGACGTGCATCGAACGACACGCCGAGGCAAGAGCCAATCCATACGCCAACGCATACGACTCAGCGTGCGGCCGGCTTGGCGACGTGGCGCCATACCACGCGCGCCCCGGTGGCTGGATCGAGGCCTGCAACGAGTGCGCTCGACATGGTGGTGGTCTGCACGGTGACCTCGCGGCCGAGGTCGGTGTGATAGCGCGCGGTCACGAGATCGGTGACGGCGGCGACGTCGCGTTCGGCGCTGCGCACGACCAACGCGCCGGCGGCGGCGAGTGGAAGCTGCGTCCAGGTGCCGGTGTGATCGACGGTGCGGCGTGCGGTGCCGTCGGCGTTGCGCGCGTAGGCCACGTCACCGCCGGTCACGAACGTACGGGCTTTCGTGGCGCGGGGAATGGCCCACGCCTCTAGGCCGCCGTTGGCCAGTGGTACGGGGACGACGGAGAACGGACGGCCAAGCTTGGTCCACGCTGGCGTGATCGCTCGCGTGACGTCATTCACGAGCTTCGCTTCCATGGCCACGCGCGTCGTGTCGATCGGGCCGGTGTAGCGCGGGCGTGCGCCATCGAGGCGCACGGTGCTGAACCGTCGTACTGCGCGAAAGGCTGGGTCGATGTCGTACACGCCACCGATGGGCACCCCGTCCGCGGTGCGTTCGCAGTAGATGATGCGCGGCGCGGCGGCGGCCGGCCCGAAGGTGCCGCCGGCGCGTAACCGGGCGATGGTGCCGACACACTGATACCAGAACGCGATGGTGCGGGCGCGGCTGTCGGACTCGGCGAACGCCTCGCGGAAGCCGGCTGGCAACGCGTCGGCGCTGGCAGTGCCCGCCGTGTCGGCGCCGGCGGGGAGGGCCCGTACGGGGGACGCCTGCTCGAGCGGTGCAGTGCGGGCGGCGCCGGCGCAGGCGATGCTGACGAGACTGGCCGAGATCTTTATCAGAAAATGGAATGAACGACGCATGGGTTCAGAAAGAGATGCAAGAACTCTGGCGGGATGTGCTTGGACCTCCGACAATAGAACGCGCCGACTGTCGGCGCGCTCGCCCGTCAGGAATTCCCCATGGCTGCCTCGTCGAATGACCGGATGGATCGTTGCCGCGCTCCTGGGCATAGCGTGCGTCGTGCTGGCCGTCCGGGTGCTCGCCGACCGGGCTCGCCGGAAGCAGCAGGGGCTGTTTGGCCCGTGGCCGATCAGGCGCATTCGACTGCACGAAGTCGACCCGGTGTTTACCGCGGGCGCGTTCGGTCCGACGGTGGCGACGGAGGTGGCGTTTATCGGGCGCGGTCCGATCATGGTACCCGGCGGCACCAGCGACGCTGAGGCGTGGATTCTCGCGGTGCTGGCGAAAGGCGCGGACTGTCTCTTCGAGTTTGGTACCTGCACCGGGAAGACCGCCTACCTGTGGGGCCGAAACGCGCCAGATAATTCCGTGATTGCAACCCTCACTTTAGCGCCATCACAGCAACATGAATACGTCAAAGGGCCAAATGACACCGAAGAAGACACTCAGTTCGCGCTGAACGAGTCGGCCTTCGACGCGTTCCTGTATACCGGGACGCCGATCGCCGGCCGCGTGCAGCAGCTGTATGGCGACAGCAAGCAGTTCGACGAAACGCCCTTTCTGGACTGGGCCGATCTGGTGTTCGTGGATGGCTCCCACGCCCAGTCGTATGTGGAAAGTGACTCTGCCAAGGCCATGCGGATCGTGAAGCCGGGCGGGCTCGTGCTTTGGCATGACTACGCGGGGCCCGGGCATGCTCCCGGGGTATTTGCGGCGCTGAACGCCCTGGCGAGTACGGTGCCACTCCGCCACGTGGACGGCACGACGTTCGCCATGTGGCGTCGGCCGGCGTAGAGGGCACCGACGTGGCTCGCGGGATGGATAGCAAACGGGGGAGCGGCATGAGCCGCTCCCCCGTTTGTCGTTGATGACAGCACCGATGTGGCTTACGGCGCGCCGCTGACGTTGGGGTTGGCACCGCGCTCTTCGAGACTGATCGGCATACATGTGCTCCGACCCTGCAGCGTGGTGTTGCGTCCGTCGGCCAGCCACCGCTTGAGGTCGAACAGGCGACGGCCTTCCAGCCAGAGCACGGCGCCACGTTCGCGCATGAGGTGCGCCCACGCGGCATCGATGGTGGTCGCGGTGAGCGGTGTCAACGTGGCGGCCGCACGTCCCTGATTGATGAACAGCATGGCATTCGTGAGGTCGTTGGCCCGCAGGGCCGCCTCGGCGCGGATCAGCAGCATTTCCGTGCCCTTCGCGAGCGCCACGGGATCACCCAGCGTGAGGTACTTCTTCTGGCGGAAGAAGTTGGTGGCGCCGTCCTGCCCCTTCGTGATAGTGGTACCCGTCTTCACGGTGTCGTACAGGGCGCGCGGATCGCGGTCGGTGACCCACACCGTATTCCACACCGTCACCTCGCGGCGGGTGATGGTCTGGGCGGCCAGGTCCATGTTCTCTCGCGTGGTGTTGAGCGAGAAGACCGCATTGTGACGGAAGGTGGTTGGCACCAGCGCCGCGTCGGCCGCTGCTTCCGTCCACTTACCCTGATTGGCGTACACCTGGGCGCGGCCGGCGAGCGCCGCGTTCGTGAGCGCGGTGTTGTTGAGTGCCCGCGAGATGGTGAGCGCGCGCGTGAACAGGCTTTCGGCACGGACGAAGTGCGAGCTGTTGGGGAGAGCCGGTCCGCCGTCGTACACCGCGTTGCACACGTTCTCGCCGAGGAAGCGATTGGCGTAGCCGGCGTACAGA
>CAIUOO010000041.1 GCA_903900795.1 uncultured Gemmatimonadota bacterium
ACAGATGCTGCACTGATTGAGAAAGTTGTTGGTGAAATAGCTTCGGCCTTTCCAGACGAACACCCGGGGGTCTTCCCAGCCAGCTTTTTCCCACTCGGGATCGGTGATCAGCTCCCATTCCTGATTCAAGCGACCTCGCCTCAAGCTGGACTCCATATGGCCCTTGCGATAATACGCGAGTCCATGGGGGAGGACCGACAGAAAGATGCCGTTGCCCGGCAACTGGATGTCTCTCACGTATCGAAATAGCGTCGCGGTCATCGTCGCCTTTTGTTGACAGCCACGGCGGAGGTCATGGCCGTACGGCTGATGCGGTGTGAGCCGACTCGGCTCAGGTCGACTCGGCTCACGCCGGGTGCATGTACGCCGAAAAGAGAGAAATCATGTCCGGCGGGATACGGGTAATGCGCCCCGTGTCGCGCGCAATCAGTGTCCACAGCGACCTTCCGCGGGCCAGCACGTGATCGTCTGAGGTCCGCACGATCTCGGTATTCCGCTCAAAGCGCCGGGAATCGACGGCACCAATCCACGTCCGCGCCACGATGGCGTCCCCGAACACGGCTTCCCGGCGATAGTCGATTTCATGGCGTGTGGCGACCCAGCCGTACGTCTGCTTCATCTCGTCGGAGGCACTGGCATTCCAGTGCGCCAGCGCCACATCGAAGATCCAGCGGAGGTACACCACGTTGTTCACGTGGTCGTTGTCGTCGATATCCGCCGGCAGCACGGTGATCGGGATATCGAAGACCTGCAGGCCGTGCTTGGCGAACGACATTCGGGGGAGGGGTTGAGGTCCTTGGAGCGAGAGCGGAAGTTAGCACGATGCGATTCTCATCGGGACGAGCCCTCCGCGACCAGCCGGCCCATGCCGTGACCTTTTTCGGCATGTCCGGCGTCGGCAAGACGACTCTGGCTGGACTGCTGCAGAAGCACGACTGGTTCCAGTACTCCGTCGACTATCGCATCGGCACGCGGTACATGGACGAGCACATCGTCGACAACTTCAAACGGGAGGCGATGCGCAATCCCTTCCTGCGCCAGTTGCTGCGCTCGGACTCGATCTACATCCGCTCCAACATCTCGTTCGAGAATCTGAGTCCGCTCTCCACATACCTGGGGAAGCCCGGCAACCCGGAGCTCGGCGGGCTCTCGTTCGATGAATACCGTCGCCGTCAGGCACAACACCGCGTGGCCGAAATCCGCGCGCTGCTCGACGTGCCGGAGTTCATCGAGCGGGCCAAGGACATCTACGGGTACTCACATTTCGTCTGCGACTCCGGTGGCAGCCTGTGTGAAGTCGTCGACCCCCACGACGAAGCGGACCCGGTGCTGCAGTGTCTCGCCGACCATACGATGCTCGTGTATATCCGCGGCACGCCGGAGCACACGCGCATGCTGGTCGATCGATTTCGTGCGCACCCCAAACCGATGTATTACAATCCGGCGTTTCTCGACGCCAAGTGGACCGAGTACAAGTCGCTGCGTGGCATCGCGCAGGACGATCTGGTAGATCCCGACGACTTCGCGGTGTGGGGATTCGAGCAATTGCTCGCCCACCGCATTCCCCTTTATGAAGCGGTCGCTCAACGCTATGGCTACGTGATCGACATGAACGATGTACCCGGTGTGCGCACCGAGTCCGACCTGCTGGACCTCCTGGCCCGGACGATCGACGCGCAGGTGACGGCGTGAGCGCGCCGGTCATCGCCGAAGTCGGCGCCCCCAAGTCGGCAAGTAGTCGACTGCGCTCCATCGTGGGCGGTTCGGTGGGCAATCTGGTCGAGTGGTACGACTGGTACGTCTACTCCGCGTTCTCGCTGTACTTCGCGAAGAGCTTCTTCCCGCCCGCCAACCAAACGGTTCAGCTGCTGAACGCGGCCGCGGTGTTCGCGGTGGGCTTTCTCATGCGCCCCGCCGGCGGGTGGCTGATGGGGCGCTACGCCGACAAGCACGGACGTCGCGCGGCGCTCACGTTGTCGGTGCTGCTGATGTGCGGTGGCTCGCTGTTGATCGCCATCACGCCCAGCTACGCAAAGATCGGCGTGATCGCGCCGGCCATGCTCGTGCTGGCCCGCTTGCTGCAAGGGCTCAGCGTGGGCGGCGAGTACGGTGCCAGCGCCACGTATCTCAGCGAGATGGCCGGCAAGAAGCACCGTGGCTTCTGGTCGAGCTTTCAGTACGTCACGCTCATCATGGGCCAGTTATTGGCGCTGGCGATGCTGCTGCTGTTGCAGCGCACGATGGCGCCGGCCGAGCTCGAGTCGTGGGGCTGGCGTATTCCGTTTATCGTCGGTGCCGCGTTGGCCGTCGTTGCCGTGGCCATGCGCCGCGGCCTCGAGGAAACGTCGGCGTTCGAGAAGGATCGCGCATCGCGTCCGCCGCAGAGCGCCGCCGCCACCATGCGTGGCCTCATGGCCCATCCGCGTGCCGTCCTCACCGTGGTCGGTCTCACCGCCGGTGGAACGGTCGCGTTCTATACGTTCACGACGTACGCGCAAAAGTTCCTGGTGAATACCGCCGGCTTCAGCAAGAGCGACGCCACGTATGTCAACGCGATCTCGCTTCTGATTTACATGTTGTTGCAGCCAGCCATCGGGGCCCTCTCCGACCGCATCGGCCGGCGGCCAGTGCTCACGGCCTTCGGCGTGCTCGGCACCCTCGGTACTATTCCGCTGCTCACCGCACTCGAAGGGGCCCGCACGATTCCGCAGGCGCTCACGCTGCTGATCCTCGCGCTCGTGGCGGTGAGCGGATACACCGCGATCAACGCGGTCGTAAAGGCCGAGCTGTTTCCCACGAGCATTCGTGCCTTGGGCGTGGGCTTCCCGTACGCCGTGGCCGTGTCGGTGTTCGGTGGCACGGCGGAATACTTTGCGCTGTGGTTCAAGAACATGGGCCATGAGCGCTGGTTCTACTGGTACGTCACCGGCTGCATTCTGGCATCGCTGGTCGTGTATGCCACCATGCCCGAGACGCGCGACAACACGCACATGGACGAGTAGGATTTGCTCGCACCGCGACTACGGACGCCACACCACGTCCGTACTCGCGTTGCCCACCTTGTCGATCGCGTTGATCACGATGCCGTCGGTGCCCGCTGACGGCACGTCGGCGGTCAGCGCCGCCACGCGTTGCAGGCGCTGCGACCACGTGCCATTGGTACGCCAGCGAATCAGGTACCACGACAACGGCTCGCTCGTGACCGGTACAATCGACACGCGCAGCACGGCACCGAGCGAGGCCACCCCCACGGTCGGTGCCGGCGGGGCCGTCGCATCGAGCCAATCGGTGGCGGGCGGAAGCGCCCGCGCCGCGAACACGCCGCTCGCAAGCAACGAACGCAGCCCGCCGCGATCGTTCACCACCACCGTGGTGTTGTACAGCAGCGACCCGGTCGAACCACCCGCCGCCGCGTTCTGCCCGCGGGTGAGTTGCACCTGTGCCGGAATCTCGGCGGCCGTATAGGCGCTCGTGCTCCCGTCGCTCACCCGATACGCCGCCAAGCCGGGCCAGAGGTGACGACGCATCGTGTTCTGCTGTCCCCACCACGTCAACAACGCGCCGAAGTTCTGACCGCTCGAGGCGATCGACCAATACAGCTGTGGCGCGAAGTAGTCCACCCAGCCACGCTGCAGCCACGTCCGCGAGTCGGCATAGATCGACGCATACGCATCGAGCCCCACAATGCCGGCCGGGCTGCCGGGACGCCAGATGCCGAACGGACTGATCCCCACGCGTGCCGTGGGTGACACGCGATGCGCCTCACGATACAGACGTTCGACGAACCGGTTCACATTGTCTCGACGCCAGTCGGCGCGCCCCAGCAGTCCCCCGCCCCGCTGATACGTGGCGTAGGTGGCGCCGTCGGGAAAATCGAGCCCCGCACACCGTGAGTCCGGATACGGATAGAAAAAGTCGTCGAGATGCACCGCGTCCACGTCGTAGCGACGCAGCACATCGGTGATCACCGCAATCGCCTGATCCTGCACCGCCGCTTCGCCGGGATCGAACCAGAGTTGCGTGCAGTACTTTCGCGTGAGCTCGGGCCGGCGCACCGCGAAGTGTGTACTGGCCAGGCGTAGCGAATCACTCAGATTCGCCGCGCGGAACGGATTGAACCACGCGTGCACCTCGATGCCGCGCAGCCGAGCCTGGGTGATCGCATAGGCCAGCGGATCGTATCCCGGGTCGACGCCCTGCGTTCCGGTCAGCGACCGCGACCAGGGCTCGAGCGTGGACGGGAACAGGGCGTCACCGGCCGCCCGCACCTGCAGCACGATGGCGTTCAACCCGGCCTGATCCGCTGCATCAAGAATCAGCGAGAACTCGGTCTGCTGCTGCGCCACCGACAGACCACTGCGCGACGGCCAGTCGATATTCGCCACGGTGGCGATCCAGAGCCCGCGGAATTCCCGTGTCACCGCCGGGACGGTGAACGCCACCGGCGGCGGTGGTGGTGGCGGCGGCGGCGTTACCGGCGCCGTCGGGGCCTCGCCCGTCGCACAGGCGCCGAGCAGCACCGAGGCGATGACCACCGTCAGCACACGTGGAGTAGCCGTGATCCGTTGCATGGCGTAGCTTCGCGCCGTCCCCACCAATCCGGAAGCTTCGGCGGATTGTTTCCGTGCATCGCCTGTCCCTCCGACACGCCAAGTCATGCCTCGTGCGTCGAGTCCTTTGCTACGGTGCGCCCTCGCACTCGCAACGGTTGTTCTGGCCACCACGCCACTAGAGACGCAGAGTGCACCGCGCGCCGCCACGACGCTGCGTCACGGCTTCGCCCTGGACCGGCTGGCGCGAATCGACTCGATGCTCGACGCCGCCGTCACGCGAGAGGAAATCGCCGGCGCGGTGGCCCTGGTGTTGCGCGACGATCAGGTGGTGTACGAACGCGCCGTTGGCTGGAGTGATCGTGAGGCGCAGCGACGCATGACACCCGACGCGGTGTTCCGCATTGCCTCGCAGAGCAAGGCGCTCACCAGCGCGGCGGTGCTCATGCTCCTCGAAGAAGGCCGGCTCACCCTCGCCACACCGGCCAGTCGCTTCCTGCCGTCGTTTGCACGGACCACGGTCGCCACGCGTACCGATACCGGCGTCGCCATCGTCCCGGCCAAGCGCGCGATCACGATCCGCGACCTGCTCACGCACACCGCCGGCATTTCGTACGGCATGGACGCGTCGGTGCGCGCCCGCTACGAGCCGATGGGGCTCGGCCCCGCGGCCGGCTTCGGCTGGTATACCGCCGACAAGACCGAGCCCATTTGCGCCACCATGGACAGACTCGGCACCCTCCCCTTCGTGGCGCAGCCCGGTGAGGCGTGGGTGTACGGCTACAATACCGACATCCTCGGATGCATCGTGGAACGCGCCTCAGGCATGCCGCTCGACGCGTTTCTCCGCACGCGCATCACACAGCCCCTCGGCATGCGCGACACTCACTTTTTCCCGCCGGTCGCCCAGCGCGAGCGCCTGGTTGCCGTGTATGCCAACGACTCCGGCCGGGTCCGTCGCGCCCCCGACGGCCCCCGTGGACAAGGACATTACGTCGACGGGCCGCGCGTCAGCTTTGCCGGGGGGGCGGGGCTCGTGTCCACCGCCCGCGACTATGCGCGCTTCCTGCAGATGGTCGCGCACGGCGGCCGCTGGAACAGCCGGCAATATCTCGCACCGCACACCGTCGCACTGATGACGACCAATCAGGTGGGTGCGCTGCACGGTACCACCACCGGCTTCGGCCTTGGCTTCGAGACCACCGAACGGTACGGAGCCACCGGCTCGTCGTCAGTCGGCACCTTCGGGTGGGCTGGGGCCTACGGTACGAACTACAAGGTCGATCCGGCCGAAGGACTCGTCATCGTGTTCATGATCAACCAACTCCCGAGTGGCACCGACGTGGTCGCTCGATTCCAGACGATGCTCTACAGCGCGCTCGTCGACGCGCGCGCGATGCGCTGACGGCACGTTACCGCCGCCTCCATGCAGATCGGAATTGACTTGGGTGGCACCAAGATCGAGGGCATTGCCCTCGACGCCATGGGCCGGGAGCTGGCGCGCCAGCGCGTGCCGACGCCGCGTAGCTATGACCTGACGATCGCCGCCATCGTCGCGCTGGTGGCCGAACTCGAGGTCACCACGGGCCAGCGCGGGACCGTCGGGGTTGGCATTCCCGGCGCGGTGGTGCCCGATACCGGCCTCGTGAAGAATGCCAACTCCGTCTGGCTCATCGACCGCCCGCTCGGCGCCGATCTCACCGCGCAACTCCATCGTGAGGTGCGCCTCGACAATGATGCCAATTGTTTCGCGCGCTCTGAGGCGAGCGATGGTGCGGCGGCCGGCGCCGAGGTGGTGTTCGGGGTCATCATGGGGACCGGCGTGGGCGGCGGCATCATCGTGCGCGGACGCGGCCTCACGGGGCCCAACCTCATTGCCGGCGAGTGGGGGCATAACCCGCTACCGTGGCCGCATCCCGACGAGCTCCCCGGCCCTCCGTGTTACTGCGGCAAGACCGGCTGCATCGAGCGCTGGATCTCGGGCCCGGCCGTCGCGGCCGATCACCAACGCGTCACCGGTCAGGCTCTGGCAGCACCGGACATTTTCGCGGCCGCGGAGTCGGGACACCCTGACGCGCTCGCCACGCGCGCGCGCCTGATCGACCGGACCGCCCGCAGTCTTGCCACCGTCATCAACCTGCTCGACCCCGACCACATCGTCCTTGGTGGGGGGCTGTCGAACGTTCCCCGGCTTGCCGAGGACGTCGCGGCGCAGCTACCGGCCTGGGTCTTTTCCAACCGCGTCGACACGGTCGTCGTGAGGAATCGGCATGGCGATTCGAGCGGCGTGCGCGGCGCGGCCTGGCTGTGGCCCGCGTCGTAGCCGCGCGAAGCTTGTCCGCGGTCCGGCCGTGGGATAGCATACGTGCGTACGCAGGTGGCCTATCGTATAACGGCTATTACCTCGGCCTTTGAAGCCGATGATCTCGGTTCGATTCCGAGTGGGCCTATCGACACCGAATAAGGCGAATGGCGAGGCCGCGGAACTACCGCGGCCTCGCCATTCGCGTTGTACACGACTCCGCTGCACCGATGACGTGCCGGCGGCCGATGGTCGGCGCGCCGGCACGCGAGCATCAGAACTGGTAGCGCAGCCCCATTTGCATCTGGTACCGATTCCCGGACTTGACCGTGCGACCGAAGTTCGGGTTTACCCGGTAGCGATACTCACGGGAGGCTTGGTCGAACCCGATGACGTTGAGCAGCGTCTGGTTCGCGCCCGGCACGACACGCACCGCGCCCCAGTTGTGATTGATCAGTGCGGCCGCGTTGAACACGTCGAGCGTGAGTTCGGCGCGCTGCCCGCGAATCGACGGCAGCTTCTGCGAGAGACGCAGATCGACCTGGGTGACGAACGGATTGCGCACCGCGTTCCGCTCCGCGACCTGGCCGATCGACTGCCGCAGGAAGTCGGCACCGGAGTTGGCCGGATTGGAGTACACCAAGCGCAGCGAGTCGGCAAAGCCGGTACGCAGTCCCGGTGACGACGGGTCGAACACGAACGCGAGGTCGTTCTGGTTGCCGAACGAGCTGCCGGCCCCGACATCGTCGCCGTTGATGTCCTGCGCCACCGTGGCGGACCACGGCGAGCCAGACTGGCCGATCACGCGGGCGCTGAACTGGAAGCCCTTGATCTCGGGGGTCGCGCCGTACAACACGAGCTTGTGACGGAAATCGGTGTTGCTGGCACCCCACGTCGGGATACGCGGGTCACCGGGCACCGGCGTAAAGACGGAGCTGATGGCGATACAGCAATTGAACGAGCTGTTGTCGCGCGTCTGATTGAACGTGAACGAGCCGCTGATGGAGCCGTTCCGCGGCAAGCGGAGCGCGGCGTCCACGAAGAACGCCTTTTGGTGCTGGGCGGCGTCACTGCGCAACTCGAGCACACGCTGGAACTGCGAGAACGGACGCGCGAGCACCGGGTTGCGACCACCGGCCGCCGTGATACTGGCGGCGGGCACGAACACCGGACGACCGGCCTCGTTGGCCAGGGTGAAATCAGGCGTTGGCCGCAGGTTGAGGTCGACGTACCGATACAGTTCGCTGGTCTGGGCGTACTGCACCGCGGCACCGAGCGTCAGGTTGCCA
>CAIUOO010000042.1 GCA_903900795.1 uncultured Gemmatimonadota bacterium
ACGGTCTGACGCGAAACGCCGGCTTCCCGTGCGACGGTGCTGACCGGCACGCCGGCGGCGACGCGTTGCACCATCACCGCTCGCCCAAACGGGGTGAGACGTGCCAACTTGTGGATGTTCATGGGGGCTCTGATGGTTGTGATTGATGTCTCGACAACCTCAGCTTGCAGCCATTATCCCCTGTGAACAACCTCCTTGTCATCTACAGCTAGCGCACGGTACGTGTCTCGCCGCGAACTCGACCGTGGGTTACGTCGGTGTGCGCTGTGAAGGCGCCGCCGTCACGGCGGCGCACATCGGCCTGCGACGCTCGCAGCATATCGCAGACAGACCAACGAGACGACTTGGTGCACTCGTTGGGACCCCGCGGTTGGCGGAGTGGCACGCGAAGTGGCAGCATAGGTATGTCGACAATAGAGTACGGACTGGAATTATTCCTTGCATGCCAATGGGCGTTCGATGTGCCAAATCACGACGTATCTACCGCGCGATCCTCGAGTCTCAGTTTGGGCAGGATTTCACTTCGCACCTGATTGGCAATTCAATTCCCGGAGGATTCGTTGCTCCTAGCACTTGCGCTTTTGGCCGTACCGTTCCGCATGCTCCAGCCGAGTGCGTGCGGCGCCGAGGCTAGCCCACATCTGGCCAGCACCGTAGAGCAGCCGGCGAGACTGTTGAATCCAACCGCCGTGAACGGGCGATTCTCGGAATTGCAGGTATCGCGAAATCACGCGTCGGGCATCGATACCTCCCGTGAGCTCATTCCCGGCGTACGATGGCACGTTGCGCCCCGGGCACCCCTAGCGACCACCGACAACCTGATCGGTTTCATTGTGGACAGCACGGGCTCGGTGATTCGCTGTTCCATTCGGTTTCGTGCATCAGTTGCCGACTCGGCGAGGCTTATCGCGCTTGCGTCACGCTTGCAGTTCACCCCGGCTCGAATCGCGGATCAACACGTCCCACAGCTATTCGTCGCGCGACTACGACGCTGACGGGACATCTAACGAACCGTTGCTGCTGGCAGCGCGAGGCGGTGTGCGTTCGGCGGGCGCACCGCTCGTCGGCGGTGGCAGGCAATGGATCTATGCGTCGTGTACTCAAAGCGACGGCCCAGACGAGGCGAGCATCGTTCGCGTCCGGTGTTCGTCGTGATGCCGCTTCCTGCTAAATTCCGGCATCCCCCTCTCGTGGAGCGTGGTATGGATCTCGACTTGGAGCAGTTAGCGGCGGCTGTCCTTCGCTTGCCCGACGCGGCGCGGGCGGACTTGGCGACCCGTCTCTTGGCTAGCCTGGAACCGGACGTGCCCGGCGACTCGGCGTCGGCGATCGCCAGCGCGTGGGATACGGAGCTCGATCGGCGTGAAGCGGAACTGGCCGAGGATCCGAGCATCGGGATTCCGGCTGCGGAGGTCTTCCGCGTGCTCGAGACGGACCTAGCCGCGCAGCGAGCTGCCCAGAGCGAGAGCGACCGCTGAACACGGAGTCGCGGGCGCTCACGTTCCATCGGGAGGCGCTGGCGGAGCTCCGAGACGCGGCGCGGTACTACGGGGCGCGACTGCCACAGCTGGGCGAGGACTTCGTCGCGGAGGTTCGCCGAGTCACGGCGCTGGTGGTGAACAGCCCCGACGCCGGTGCACCGATGGCGAGTGGGCGACGGCGGTGGCTGTGCGAGCGCTTCCCCTACGCCGTGATCTATCGCGTCGCGCCGGCTGGAAGCATTCGCGTCCTGGCCGTCGCGCATCATCGGCGGCGCCCCGGCTACTGGCGCTCCCGCACGTAACGGACTCACGATCGCGAGCGGCGAGACGGCGCCCGCCAGAACGACCAAACGCTGGACGTTAATCGTCCGGCGAGTGCTTCATCACGCTTTCGATTTTGGGCAGCACCGAGACGATGCGCCCGAGAATCAGGATGGTGAACGCCACCGCCACCAGCCCCTGCATCGCACTCACGAAACGGGCCGTGCCCATGGGCCGGATGTCGCCGTAGCCGATCGTGAGCTGCGTGACCACGCTGAAGTAGATCGCGTCGAGCCACGTGTCGGCACCGGCGAGCTGCTCGAGCATGGTGACATACACGATGCCGAAGCAGATGAGCAGCTCGAGATAATTCAGAAAGCTGAGCACCAGCGTGCGCACCGCTGACGAGATCACGACGCGCTCATCGGTACGGAGCTGATCGAACACGCTCAGATTCACCGACGACTGAAAAATATCGAGAATGCGGATCGTGGCCAGCACCCGTGGAATCCAGAGTGGCCATGCGGCGGCGAGTTCGGTGAACAGCAGGAGCAGCAGCTCGATCGCGAACCACGTGAGGATGTACAGCTCCTTCCGACGCGACCGGATCGCCGTGGCCGCCTGCGGATTCTTCCGGAACGCCTCGGAGTTCACGTGCGCAACACGGCTGCCCCCCGCGATGCGGCTGGGCGAGAGCTGGTGCAGCACCCAGAACACGCGCTCGAAAAACCACGTGATGATCGAGTACTCACGCAGCTGTTTCCCCAGCAGATGGCGACGCATTATGCCCCTCGCGGCGGCCGCCGCGACGAGGCACGACGGGCCACGCCGGGCATCAACACACCGAAGTCGGCAAGGATGACGCCGAGCACCAGAAACAAGAGGCCGATCGGCAGGCGGAGGTCCATTGCGGTGGATTCACTCATGGGTCGGCGTCCAGTGTCGGAAAGCGCGAAAGCACTGAAAACAAGAATACGTTGCGCAATATCGTCCCTGTCCAGAGCGTCTGCGCCATGATGAACGGCAGGCGCGCGCGAGATGCCATGCAACACCCCCGCCTGCGTCGTGTCAAGAGTATTTTCCGACCATGCTGTTCCCCCGCGCCGCCGGCATTTTGCTGCACCCCACGTCCCTCCCGTCTCCCGGTGGCATCGGGGATATGGGCCCCGATGCGTTCCGCTTCGTACGGTGGCTGGCCGATGCCGGCATGAAGATCTGGCAGGTGCTTCCGCTTGGCCCGACCGGCTACGGCGACAGCCCCTATCAGTGTTTTTCGGCCTTCGCCGGCAATCCGCTGCTCATCCATGTGCCCGAGCAGGCATGCGCGCACGTTCGGCACGATGTGCCGCCTGAATCGGCGCAGGTGTGTGACTTTGGTGCCGTGATCCCGGCCAAACGCGCGCGCCTCGATGCGTGGCTCGCCACGTTGCCGCTCGACGAGGCGGTGCATCGCTTCGTGCGCGAGCAGGCGTCATGGCTGCCGGACTACGCGCTGTTCATGGCCCTCAAGGAAGCGCACGGGGGCGCCGCGTGGCCCTCGTGGGAGCACGGTGCTGCGCGCCGCGAGCCCGAGTCGCTGCGCACTTGGCGCGACACGCTGCGCCCCGCGATCGAACGCTGCTACAAGGAGCAGTACGTGTTTGCCGCACAGTTGCGTGCGCTACGCACAGCGTGTGCGGCACACGGCATTCAGCTCATGGGCGACGTCCCGATCTTCGTCGCACACGATTCCGCCGATGTGTGGGCCAATCGCTCGCTGTTCAAGCTGCACGACGACGGGAGCCTGATCGTGCAGGCTGGCGTGCCGCCCGACTATTTCAGCGAGACGGGGCAGCTGTGGGGCAATCCGCTGTATGACTGGGACACCATGGCCCGCGACGGCTTTCGCTGGTGGATCGACCGCATGCGGGCGTCGCTGGCCATGTTCGATATCGTGCGGCTCGATCACTTCCGCGGATTCGAAGCCTGCTGGGAGGTCCCCGCCGCTGACACCAGCGCCGTAAACGGACGCTGGGTGCAGGGGCCGGGCGCGGCGCTCTTCACCGCGCTCACCTCAGCGTTGGGGGCCATGCCCATCGTGGCCGAGAACCTCGGCCTGATCACCCCCGAGGTGGAAGCGCTGCGCGCGCAGTTCGGGTACCCGGGCATGGCGATTCTGCAATTCGCCTTCAGCGACCCGGCGTCCGATTTCCTTCCGCATCGCCATGACCGCGCACTCGTGGTCTACACCGGCACGCACGACAACGACACCACGGTGGGTTGGTGGAATGCGTCAGGCGCCGGTGATTCCACGCGGGCGCCGGCTGAGGTGGAGCAGGAGAAGGCGTTCGCGCGGGAATATCTGAACACCGACGGCGGCGAGATCCACTGGGCCATGATCCGCGCGCTGTTCGCATCGGTGGCGAACACGGCGCTCGTGCCGCTGCAGGATGTGCTGGGACTGGGGAGCGACACGCGGATGAACCTTCCCGGCCGTCAGTCGGGTAACTGGAGCTTCCGCTTCACGTGGGACCAACTGCCCGCGGCGCTCACCGCGCGCGTGCGCGAGCTCGCACGAACCTACGGCCGCTAGTGGCGGCGTTGGCCACCGGGAATATGCGCTTCGTCCACTTCACCGGCCGGTGGCGGCTCGTAGGCGTAGGTCAGTACCATCGACACGATCCAGCCGATCACCGTCCAGCCCAGCAGCAGGTTGATCGCGGTAATCTTCCATTTGCGTGAACTGCCCCGCTTCCACGCCAGCATCGACGGCAGGATGTACACGCCGAAGCAGGCGATGACCATCACGAAGCCCTTGGGGATTCCGCCACCGGTGTACGCACCGGTGAAGTCGGCGGGGGGCTCGAGCGATTGGAGGAACAGGGCGGGCAGCAGGGCGGGCACCATGACCGAAATATAGGCCGAGGCACGCGCCGGCCTGTGCCGTGACTTTCGCCAGTCCCGACGCCATCATCAGGTTGTCCGTGTTCTGCCACCTTCTTTTCCTGACGAACTCCTCCATGAGCAGCGACCGTCGTACGTTCCTGAAATCGGCCGGACTCAGCGCAGCAGCGCTGGCGTCGGCCTCCTCCGTGCTGCACGCCGCGGAACCGACCTCCCCGCCGTTGAACGCGGTGGGCGAGGAACTCGACGCCTGGGAACAGGCGCAGCAAGAGGCGTGGGACATCTCGTGGGCCAAGCGGGTCACGGGCAAACACAAGGCCATGTTCGACGTACCGGAGATCGAAGGCGGCGTGGGCATCTTCCGCGCTGGGATCTGGGGGCAGCAATACACCGACGTGCTGAAACTGGCGCCGGGCGACCTGAGCACCGTCATCGTGATCCGGCATGCCGCGATCCCGCTCGCCATGACCTCCGAGTTCTGGGCCACGTACGGGCTCGGCAAGTCGCTCAAGATCAGGAACGACAAGGGGAAGAAGTGGACGGTGGTCAATCCCATGCTGTCCACGCCCGCCACCGATCCGACGGTGGCATCGTCCAACTACCTGCTCGACAAGCAGATCGCCAAGGGAGCCATCGCCCTCGGCTGCAATCTCGCGTTTCGCCAGATGGTGTCGATCGTGGCAAAGCAGGACAAACTGGCGCCGGCCGCGGCCCGCGAAAAAGCCAAGACATTCCTGGTGCCCGGCCTGATCATGCAGCCGTCGGGGATTTTTGCGAACGTGATGGCGGAAGAGGCAGGGTGCGTATTTGTGAACGCGGTTTAACGTCCGGTTAGTTTTAAGGTGACGAAGTGGGAGGGGTCAGAGTCGTTAAACGTCGGCATTCAGCGACTCTGACCGCTTGAAACCCTTCAAACCCGTGAACGACCCCGTGAACGACCCCGTGAACGCTGTACTGCTGTCCCCTGCAACCACCGCGCCGGCCACATGGTGAGGCATTCGAATCGCAAGGCCAATGTGACCCTGCCGACTAGAATCGAACACGGGTACCGTGCGGAGCGGCAGCACTCGCCGTGTGGCGACGTAAGAGCGCCGCAACACGCATGCCAGCTCCGTGAATTGACACGAGCCGCGTAACCACGTGTCCGCGCATCGGGGCATGCCCGCATCCCCTCACCTCAAGACCGTACCATGACGGGCATTCTCCGGAACCTGTTCGAGCTGTTTGACCGCGCTGAGCGGCGGCGGCTCGCACTGCTCGTTGCCGTCATGATGGTCTCCGGACTGCTGCAGAGCGTCGGGGTGGCGTCCGTCGTCCCGTTTCTCGCCGTGGTCTCCAACCCGGAGACCATACACACCAACCGCTGGCTCGCCGCGGCCTATCTGCGGTTTGGCTTCTCTGGGGATGCGGCGTTTCTCATGGCGCTGGGTGCGCTGTTCCTGATCATCATGATCTTCGGCAATGGCATGAACCTGCTCACGCTCCGGCTCACCGCCCGCGTGCAGTGGCGAACCCATGACCGCCTGTCGCAATGGCTCATGCGGCGATTCCTGCATGCGCCCTATCAGTTCCACCTCACGCATAACTCCGCGGAACTCGGCAAAGGACTTCTGGCCGAGGTCACCCATGTCATCGAAGGCGTGTTTCTTCCGTTGGCCCGGCTCACGTCCCTCGTTGTGTCGTCAACGTTCCTCACCATTCTGATGGTGTGGGCCGATCCGCTGCTCGCCGTGATCATCGCCGTGAGTGCTGGCGGCTTCTACACCGTGGTGTATTCAGCCATCCGGGCACGGCAGCGACGACTCGGCGAGGAAGATTCGTCCGCAAAGACCGCGCGGATCCAGATCAGCAACGAGGCGATTGGCGGAATCAAGGAACTGAAGGTGTTGGGTCGGCAATCGTTCTTTTTGGACCAATTCCGCAACGCCTCAGAACGCCACGCCCACGCCAACGCTGAGCACGCGCTTGCCGGACACATTCCGCGATTTGCGTTGGAAACGGTGTCCTACGGCGGTATCATCGTCGTCATTTTGTATCTGTTGAAAACGCGCCAATCACTGGATGAGATTTTTCCGCTGTTGGCCGTGTATGCCTTTAGCGCCAACCGGCTCATCCCCGCCGTGCAAGAGATTTTTCATGCGGTCACCCAGATACGGTTCGGGTCGAAGTCGCTCGAGAATCTGCACCGTGATCTCCTTGGCCCGTTGGCTGACACCGATGAGCCACTGGACGCCGTGCTGAGTGGCAGCGCAGGAGGAACAACGGCGCTCGGGTGTCATTCGGACATTCGCTTCACGGGTGTGACATTTCAGTATCCTGGCGTCAGCGTGCCCGCGTTGCGGAATCTTTCGCTGGTGATCGCCGCGAACACGACGTGCGCCTTTGTCGGCTCTACGGGCGCCGGAAAGACGACGGTGGTCGACTTGCTCCTCGGGCTGTTTCCACCCACCGGGGGGAGCATCCTCGTGGATGGCGTCCCACTCACGGCCGACCGTATGCCGGCGTGGCGAAGGGGAGTCGGCTACGTCCCGCAGTCCATCTTTCTTTGCGACGCATCAATCACCAAAAACATCGCCTTCGGCGTGCCGGACGAACTGATCGACCACGCCGCCGTGATTGAAGCCGCTCGCGCGGCTGATCTAGACACATTCGTGGGGGCGTTGCGCGAGGGCTACGACACGGTGGTCGGTGAGCGAGGCGTCCGTCTCAGCGGTGGGCAGCGGCAACGCATCGGTATCGCCCGTGCCCTGTACCACAAACCCGATGTACTTATTCTCGATGAGGCCACCAGTGCACTCGACAACGTCACCGAGGATGTCGTCATGCACGCGATTCACGCCATGGCCGGTCAGCGCACGATCATTCTGATCGCCCACCGTTTGACGACCGTACGTGACTGTGATCGGATCTTCGTACTCCAGCACGGGATTCTGGTGGATTCCGGAACCCACGACGAGTTGATGGTCGAGAGCACAACCTTCCGTGCCCTGGCCCGTGCGTAGCACGACGTGACGGCCAACCTGATCGCCGCCTGCGGCGCATGGCCTGCGGCGCATGGCCTGCGGCGCATGGCCTGCGGCGCATAGGGGGCCGATCAGACGGTGTGGCACCTGCACGTCACCACGGCGTTGCGAATGAACGGTGGCGGCTCAATCTTTGGGGAGTCCCCGTTTCGTGATCATGCCGACGTCGGCCCAACGCGACATGACCGCGCTCACGTTGCTACGCGTCGCTGAACAGCCTGAACGTCTCACCTGAACGTCTCACCTTATCGACTCGCCATACATGCCCCACCGAACGGTAAGCGCCAGTGCTGGATCGACGGATCGACCATCGGTGACGGTCATCATCCCAACGGTCGGACGGCTCTCCCTGCTGCCGGAAGCGCTCTGGTCGGTCCGTCAGCAAACCGTTCCGGTCTCGCAGCTGCTCGTGATCGTGGACAACACCGATCCGTCAGTCCAGGCGCAGGTTAGCGCACTCGGTGAGGGCATCGCGGGCTTTGCGTGTTACACGCTCCCCGAAGGGCGAGGGGTCTCCGCCGCCCGGAATCTGGGACTGGAGCATGCGACCGGCGAGTTCCTGGTTTTCCTCGACGATGATGACCTGCTGCACCCCGAAATGGTGGAGCGCGCGCTCCAGCTGTTCGATGACGAGCCGGGGCTTGGCGCCGCCGTCGGCCGATACCAAGTGCTCTTTACCCCATCGACACTCGAAGAGTATCCGGCGGTCTTCCCGTTCAATTACCGCCAGGCCGCAACGGATCCGCTGCATCATGTTGACAAGACGAATCTCGCACCGGCCCACGTGCTGGCCACAGCGCCGACCACAGCGTTCTTGCGTTATCTCATTCCAGTCAACAGCTGTCTGGTCAAGCGCACGGCCATCGGCGCCTTGCGCTTTCCGCTCGAGCTCGTGCAGGGTGAAGATACATACTTCTGGGTGCGGCTTGCGGCGCAGGGGTGCACGTTCCGCATGAGTGCGGCGATGTTTGCGTTTGTCCGTCGCCACGGCGGGAATACGACGCGTTCGGCCTCCGTTTACACCAGGGATATTCAGGCGTGTTACAGGGCGCTGCAGGCCGACGCACCGATAACCGCGGCGGCGGATCGTTTTCTCATCCAATTGAAGCTGGCGTATTTCGACTGGAAGACCCGCGGACCGACCGCGCTCAGTCGCCACCTGGGATTGCTCCGGCATCCGGAACTCTTGCGACGGGAAGTGATGCTCTTTGCGCGAACGACCCTGCGCGATCGTCGGCAGCTTTTGCGCTATTACTTTTCCGCGTAACGCGATGAGGTCGCAGGAACACGTGCTGTATGTGGTGCCCGTTGTGCCCTCGGCTAACGGGAGCGGCATCGCGAGGCGCGCGTTCCACACGTTGCAGAGTCTGGCCACTACCTCACAGGTGCATGTGCGGTGGGTTGATGCCTTCGGCGTCATGAGCGGGCACGTGGTTGACGAGGCCGTGCTCGCGTTGTGCGCCTCGTTCGAGCCGATACGACCGACCAGAATGCAGCGATGGACCATGGCCGTGTTGCGCGCCCTACGCCAGCGCCTTCCATCGCCGTTTGCCCGATGGTGGCGCGACCCGTTCGACTTCGCCTGCGCCCGCCGACTCGGCAGGACGCTCCGTCGTCACCGCTCGCCCCTGTACTGCCGCCGCATCGTGCTGTTTCGGCTCTATCTCTACCCCGTGGCGAGCGCGCTGCTGGAGACGATGCCTGGTGCACGGCTGTACATCGATCTCGACGATATCGAATCGGTAACGCGCCAGC
>CAIUOO010000043.1 GCA_903900795.1 uncultured Gemmatimonadota bacterium
CCCACCAGCACCGCGCCGGCGTCACGCAGCCACACGGCGGCCTGCTCGGTGAGATAGGGGTGCCCCTCGAAGTAGGCGTCGGTGCCCCAGAGGGCGTCCCATCCCGTGTGGACCAGCACGGCTTTACCCTGCACGTCGGTCGTCGAGAGCTGCGCCGCAACGTGGGCCACGTCGATCGCGCGCCCGTCGCGCGCGATGGCGCGCACCACGAGTGCGGGTTGATCCACGAATCGCTCGAGCGGCATTGAGGCCGTGTCGCGTCCATCGGCGTAGCGATGGAAGGGGCAATCGATGTACGTGCCCGTGTTGGTGATCAGCTCCACGCGACCGATATGAAATTCGGTGCCCGGTTCGTAGCGGGCACGCGAGTCCTCTCGACTGAGGTAGTCGCAGATCACCGGCGCTGGCAGACCCTTGTAATACACCACGCCATGTTCAATGCAGTGGCTCAGGTCTACCAGCCTGCGCGAAGGCGTGCGCGAAGGCGTCTTCACGGCGCGATCAGCCGCCCGACACCACGCCGCAGGCGATACGAGCGCCCGAGTTACCCGACGGATCCGTCTTGTAGTCGTCGGTCGTGGCGTGGATCACGATCGCGGCCCCGTCGGCGTCGAGCAGCGGGTTCTCGCCACGCAGCGATCCGGCCGGCGTCGACATCTTCACGACCACGCTGCTGTCCTCGCCAACCGTGAGGTTCATGAGGTCACCATGATGCGGACCGGCGGGATTGGCGCGGCCATGCTGCTTGGGCGTCGGGCTCCAGTGCGCGCCAGCGCCGGCGAAACCGGGGCCATCGCAACTGGCGATGGTATGGAGGTGCATCCCGTGCACACCCGGCGTCAGACCACGCAGCGTGCCGTCCACCGAGATCGCCGCGCCGGCATCGGCCAAGGTCAGCACGCCGAGTTCACGACCGGTCGCATCCAGCACCTTCGCGGTCACGCCGGCTTTGGACGCGGCGGCATGGCTGGACGTGCTCCACGCGGCGAGCAGGAGCGCGGCACCGAGCACGGCGGCGGCGCGTGTGGTGACGAGGAACGAGACGGAGCGCATAGGCATGTCCTGACTGATTGGAAGATGGGGGCAGCGCCACAAGTCTACTGCACGGCCGTGCGGGGCGCGTCCATTCGCGGTAGCTTGCCCGCCCAATGACCGACAGACGCATCGACCCACCCAAACCGTTCGACACCGTCACCGACACCGACGTCGCCGTCGTGGGCGGCGGCTTGGCCGGCCTGACGGCCGCCTGCCGCCTCGCCGCGTCCGGACAACGCGTGACCCTGTTCGAGGCTCGCTCCCGCCTTGGCGGCCGCATGCTGACCGCGGCCGTGACGCCGGTGGCCGTGATGCCGGTGGCGGAGGCCCCGTGGGTCGACCTGGGCCCCGCTTGGTTCTGGCCGCACCAACAGCACATTCGCGCACTCGTCGCCCAGTTGGCGCTGCCCGTGTTTGAACAGCACCGCGACGGGCTGGCGAGGTACGAGGCGGGCGAAGGAAGCCCACCGGAGTCCTTCGACCCGTCGGGGAGTGCCGCTCTCTCGTTCCGGCTGGTCGGCGGCATGTCCGCCCTCACGCGCGCCTTGCATGGCGCGTCGCAAGCCGCGCCCACGCCGGTCACGATGCATTGCGACGCCGCGGTGCGCGCCATCACCGTGAACGACGACCACGTCGTGCTCAACGGCGACGGCGTGCACTGCACGTCAGCGCGCGTCATCGTGGCCGCACCACCGCGCGTGGTCGTGCGCGACATTGCCTTCACGCCACCGCTCGCGGACACGGTCGTCGACACGATGCGGGGCACCGTCACCTGGATGGGGCACGCGATGAAATGCGTGGCGACCTACGACCGGCCCTTCTGGCGCGACGCCGGACGCTCGGGGTACGCCGTGAGCTGGGGTGGCCCGCTGCAGGAGATCCACGACGCCTGCGCGCCGTCGCGGCTCGACGCGCCGGCCGGGTACGCGCTGATGGGCTTCGTGGCCCCGCCACACTCGCCGGCATCGCGGGCCTTCCGCGAGACCAGTCTCGAGCGGCGCCGCGCGACGGTGTTGGCGCAGTTGGCGCGACTGTTCGGACCCGACGCCCTGAGCGCCACCGGCTACGCGGAGCACGACTGGACGCGCGACGCGTTTACCTGTGGGCTGAATGACGACGTGCCACCCACGGCCCATC
This sequence comes from uncultured Gemmatimonadota bacterium, assembly GCA_903900795.1. Taxonomy (GTDB): domain Bacteria; phylum Gemmatimonadota; class Gemmatimonadetes; order Gemmatimonadales; family Gemmatimonadaceae; genus Gemmatimonas. Next base: position 2,173 of record CAIUOO010000043.1, read on the forward strand.
CGGAGTACGACGACACACTCTTCAACGGCATACGCGTTGACGACCCGTGGAGTGGACGACTCGTGTGGGCCGGAGCGGAAACCAGTGCCGTCAGTGGCGGGTACCTCGACGGCGCCGTCGCCTCTGGCTGGCGGGCCGCCATTGCCGTCCTGCGTGCCCTCAACCTCCCGACGTGAGGGCGGGCGGGCAAAACCCGCGTGCTACGCCGCTTGCACGTCGCTGAAGCGAACCAGCCGCTTCGAGTCTTCATCGTACAACGCCAGACGAAGGGCCTTGATGCCCTCGCGAATCGTCATCGTGGGCGCGGCCTCGAAGATGGGGTTGTTGTCGTGCGCTTCCTGCAACCGGAAGTTGGGAATCTTGGGGCCGATATGGTGCACGTGGTGCAGACCGATGCTGCCGGTGAACCACTGCAGGATCGGATTGAGACGCAGGTGCGAACTGCCCGTGATCGCGGCCGTCGCGTAGTCCCACTCCTCGTGCGTTTCCCAGTAGGCATCTTCGAACTGGTGCTGCACGTAGAACAGCCAGATACCGGCAGCGGCGGCGACGTACATGCACGGCAGATACACCAGCAGGAATGCGCGCGGCCCCCACAACAGCACCGACGCCGCGATCGCCACGGCGATGGCGAGATTCGTGTACCACACGCTGTACAGCTGTTTCGTTTTCGTGGCCTTGCTGCGGCCGCGGAAGCGCTGATTCAGCATGAGGTGCAACGGACCGACCAGCATCAGCGACAACGGATGCCGAATCAGCCGGTAGATCAGGCGTCCGCGGGCATCACGCTCGAGATACTCCTTCACCGTGATCGTGGGCACATCGCCGTGACCGCGACGATCGAGATCGCCCGACGACGCATGGTGCAACGCATGATCGCGACGCCACTGCGCGAACGGCGTCAGCGTGAGTACGCCCGTGACGAAGCCCAGTGCATCGTTCACCTTGGGCCACGGGAGGTACGACGAATGCGCGCAATCGTGCATGATGATGAACGTGCGCACCAGCAACCCCGCCCCCGGAAGCACGAGCAACGCTGTCACCCACGGGGCGACATCGAGGAAGTAGAACATCGCCCACAACAGGGCGGCCAACGGCACGAGCGTGTTGATGACCTGCCAGACCGCGCGACGGACATCCGCGCCGGCATACGTGGCAACGATCGCGGTCCACTCGGAGCGGGGGACCTCCAACGTGCGGGACTGGAGCAACTCAGCCATGCAGGACGACACCTGAAAACG
>CAIUOO010000044.1 GCA_903900795.1 uncultured Gemmatimonadota bacterium
GCGGCCGGATCAACGCCGATGCGCAGCGACGCGAGCTTGAGATTGCGATCGAACTGAAATGGCATCGTGACCGTGCTCGCGTCCTTCTCATCCACGCCGTGCAGCACGCTGAACACCATCGCGCAGTCTTCGGCGGTACGGCACATGGGCCCCACGCGATCCATCGACCACGCCAGCACCATGCCGCCGTGACGGCTCACGCGACCGTAAGTGGGGCGCAGCGCGCTGATGCCATTGCGAATGGCCGGCGACACGATCGACCCCTGCGTTTCCGTGCCGATCGAAAACGCGACGCAGCCGGCGGCCGTGGCCGATCCCGGACCCGTCGAGCTGCCGCTGGACCCAATGTTCGTGTTCCAGGGATTGTTCGTGCGTCCACCGAACCACCAATCGTTCTGCGCAAACAAACCGGTGGACAACTTCGCCAGCAGCACCGCGCCCGCCTCACGCAGACGCACCACTACTTCGGCATCATAGTCAGTAATCTGATCCTTGAAGTCGGCGGATCCCCACGTCGTGGGCACACCCTTCACCGCGAACAGATCCTTGATGCCGTACGGCACGCCGTGCAGGGGGCCGCGATACTTGCCGGCGGCGATCTCGGCGTCGGCTGCGTCGGCTTCGGCACGCGCCTGCGACGCCATCAACGTGACGACGAAATTGAGCGTGGGGTTGAGCTTCTCGATGCGCGCGAGATAGATGTCGGTGATCTGCCGCGACGTGATCTTGCGCGCCTTGATGAGCGCCGAGATGCGATGCGCCGGCAGAAACGCGAGATTATCGGGATTGGTAGGGACCGCCCCGCTCCACTTCTCCACCGCATGTGGCGTGCGCGTGAACGCCGCCGCACCGCGCTCGCGCACCACCTTCTCCATGAGCGCCCCGGTGCCGCCGGGATATGGCATGAACTGCATGGCGGGCGCTTCCCCGTTGCCGAGTGGCACCGGCGGCACCTGCGGCGGCTGCGCCGCGCCACTGGCGAAGCTGCCCAGACTGTTCGCGCTCGCCCGCGCACGCTGCGCTCCAGCCGCTTGCGCACCGAAGGTGCTAGCCGCTGCGGCAACCAACGAAAAGAACATGAACTGACGGCGGTCTACTCCGGTCGCCGATTCATCGTGTTCGGCGGCCGCCAGTTCGGCCTCAGCCTGTTCCAGAAATTCGAGGGGGGTATCCACGCGGGGACTCCAACGAAGAGAGACAACAGAACGGGACGCACAATGCTCGCCCCGAATATCTCTCCCGGTACGCGTTGGAGCGAGCTTCGTTGAGCTCGCCCTGCCCGTTAACGCTCCATGCTGCCAGGCGGCTGGATGCGGAACACGAATGGCTGCTCGACCAACTGCGCGACGGCCCGGCCGCGGAGAATCGCCGGTCGATACGTCATACGCCCCAGCGCCGTGCGCACAGCAGCCACGAACTCGGGGTCTGGCTTGTCCAATACGACCATCGTCGTGGTGTCGACGTGGCCCACCGTATCCACGATGAAGCGGGCGTACACGACGCCCTGGACGCCGGCCTTCAAGAGCGCCGGCGGATATTGCGGGCCTTCCGCCGAGGGATCGAGCGCCACGGTGGAATCGACTTCGATTTCGCTGTACGCCTTCTCCGAATCACTCGACGCATCGGGGAGCTCGAGTTCCTCCCCCGCCGCGTCGCCGAGGCTGCCTCGAGGGACAGGCGTCTTGCCGTAGGCGGACGTTTCAATCACCGGGTTCGACACCGCGTTCAGCCCGCCCAGTCCGATGAACTGAATCACCTCCTGCACCGGCGGCGGCGCCGATTGGCGGAGCGGCGCGAGAAAGCTCACCGCCTCGTCGACCAGCGGCGTGGGGGCGATGTGGTTCAGCGCACGGGCGCCAATGATGGAGACGGCGACCAGCGCGGCGTACGTGCTGATGCCGAGCAACTCGGCGGCCACGGCGTGCAGCGTGGTGCGACGAGTCGACTCGAGCAGCGTGAGACGGACTTTGGCTTTGGGCATGTCGCGACCCTCGGGGGGCGAGACAACGTCGGAAACAGCGGGACCGACTTGATCAATGCGGGACGCCCGGCGGCTTGGCAAGGGGGAACCGCGACGACACACGCAACGGGAACGACGGATCGCCTGATAACCGTTCGATCGGGACATGTCCGCCCTGCAACTCCTCTGGTACAAGCGGGATCTTCGGATTGCCGACCACGCGCCGCTCGCCGGGGCGGCCGCCGCCGGTCAGATGGTGGCGGTATATGTGCACGAACCCGAGCAGGCACAGGCCACCGACCGGGACCTGCGACATGAGTGGGTGGTGCGCGACGCCTTGGACGAACTCCGCAGGTCGCTGCAGGCACGGGGCGGGCACCTCCTGGAGCTGCACGGAGTACTGCCCGATGTGTTCGCGGTGCTACATGCGGCCCTGCCCTTTGCCGCCATCTGGGCGCACGAGGAAACCTGGAATGCCGTGAGCTATGCGCGCGATCGCCGTGTCCGCGCGTGGGCGAGGAAGACCGGCGTCACGATGCACGAATTGCCCAGCAACGGCGTGGTCCGTCGGCTCGCCACGCGTGACGGCTGGGCCGATGTGTGGCAGCAGCGGATGCGCGCACGGATCGTGTCCACACCGGATCGCATCCTGACGCCGGCGCCATCGATGACCGACGCCGCTTGGGATGCCCTGCCCGTTGGAATGAGCTGGGCCGCGGCGCCAGTAGTCGCGCCAGCGTGGGCCGAGTGGCAGGGAGGTGGCGAGGCGCGTGCCCGCGACGTACTGCATTCGTTTCTGTCGGCGCGCGGCCGCGACTATCGACGGGCCATGTCGAGCCCCAACGAGGCGCCGGCGTCCTGCAGTCGCATCTCGGTCGCACTGGCCGTCGGTACGATGTCCGTCCGTCAGGCGTATCAGGCCGCTCGCCGTCGCGCGCGGGAATTGCGCGAGGAGCACGCGATACGTCGCAACGCAGAGGCCGCGCAGTGGACGCAGAGTCTCGTGAGCTTTGCGTCGCGTCTGCATTGGCACTGTCATTTTATTCAAAAGCTCGAAGACGAGCCGCGCCTCGAGTTCACCCATTACGCACCGATCTTCGACGGCGTACGACCCAGCGAGCCGGATCTGGATCGGTTGCAGGCGTGGCGCGACGGACAGACCGGCTACCCGCTGGTGGATGCCTGCATGCGATCGCTGCGCGTCACCGGCTGGCTCACGTTTCGCATGCGCGCGATGGTGATGAGCTTCGCGAGCTATCATCTCTGGCTCGACTGGCGGCACACCGGCCCGATCCTCGCGCGCTGGTTCACCGACTACGAGCCGGGCATTCACTGGACGCAGTGTCAGATGCAGTCGGGGACGACGGGCATCAACACGATCCGCATCTACAATCCGTACAAGCAGGCCGAGGAGCATGACGCATCCGGTGCGTTCGTGCGACGGTGGGTGCCGGAGTTATCCGCCCTCTCCGACGCCGATCTCATTCGCCCCGAGCGCACGCCGCTCCTGATGCAGCAGATGACCGGATGCATCATCGGCCGCGACTATCCGCTGCCCATCGTGCACCACGAAACGGCCTACGCCTTTGCGCGGGACCGCATGCACGCCATCA
>CAIUOO010000045.1 GCA_903900795.1 uncultured Gemmatimonadota bacterium
ATCAAGGCGTCGAACCAGCCACCAACCGTGGTCACGAGCATGCCATGTCCATGGTGCTTACCGCGTCGTTCGTCGCGCTCACCCGACGGATGCCAGGCGAGAGAAGATTCCTGCCGCCGCGGCGATCGCCGCGTCCAGCCTATCAGCCTCGACCCCAGCCTGCGCCATGTGCGGCTTGCCGCCACCACGTCCGCCGACCGTTGCCGCCACCTCACGCACGACGATATCAGCACGCAACCCCCGGTCGCGCGCGTCGTCGGTCGATACGGCCAACAGCGCGCCCTTGCCATCCGCCAATACGGCGCCCAGCACCGCGACGCCGCTGCCGAGTGCTTCTCGGAGCGAATCGCCGAGCGCCTGCAGAGCTTTCACATCGACGACGTCGACCCGCGTGCAGAGAAATCGCACACCGCTCACGTCGGTGGCCTGACTGGCCAACTGCTGCGCAACACCGCCACCGGACACGCCGCCGCGCATGGCCTCATCAAGACGCTTTTCCAGCTGCTTTCGCTCGTCGATCAGGGCATCGAGCTTCTTCTCGATCTGTTCAATGTTCGTGGCGGTACCGGCCATCGGCACCTTAAGGCGCGTCGCCACCTGCACCAGCGCCCGCTCGCGATCGGCGAGGAACTGGAACGCACGCGGCCCCGTCACCGCCTCAATGCGACGCACACCGGCGGCCACGCCGCCTTCGGACACGATACGCATGAGTCCGATTTCGGCGGTGTTTCGGACATGCGTACCGCCGCAGAGCTCGACCGACAGCGTGGGAATCTCAACCACCCGTACCACATCGCCGTACTTCTCGCCGAACAGGGCCATCGCGCCCTGCTCCACCGCGTCTGCGTATGCTGCTTCGCGAGTCGTCACGGGCGCAGCGGTCCAGACGCCAGCATTCACCTGGGCTTCGATCGCGACCAGCTGCGGTTGCGTGAGCGGACCATGATGCGTGAAGTCAAATCGCAAACGGTCGGGGGAGACCAGCGATCCCGCCTGATGCACGTGCTCACCAAGTACGGTGCGCAGCGCCGCGTGCAGGAGGTGCGTCGCGGTGTGGTTGCGTTCCGTGTCGTGACGCCGCTCGCGCGGCACCACGGCGCGCGCCTGACCGAACGTGATCTCACCAGTGGCCGTCCCGATCGCCGCAATGCGGCCATCGAGTTTTTTCACGTCGGACACACTCACCGACCAGCCGGTGCCGGTGATGGTGCCATGGTCGGACACCTGTCCACCGGACTCCGCGTAAAACGGTGTCTCGCGCAGCATCACCGCGACACGGCCATCCGGCAGTGCGCGCACGGCGGTCACGACCGTGTCCGCTTCGGTCACGTCGTAGCCCACGAAACGGCCCAGCTTGGCGGCATGCTGCTGATCGTGCGTCCACTGGGTCGGATCGCCGAAATCGTCGGCGCTCACGGTGATCTGCCGCGACTTCCGCTCGTCCTGCGACTGCTTGCGCTGCGCAGACAACGCCTCCTCGAAGCCGGCGATGTCGACGAGGTAGCCGCGCTCACGTGCCATGAGCTCGGTCAGGTCGATCGGGAAGCCAAACGTGTCATACAGGCGGAAGGCGTCCTCACCGGACAGCGTGCCGCGCATGTTCGTGGACCCCTGCGTGGATGCGGCCGGCGCCAGCTCTTCGAAGCGCGTCATACCCGCATCGATCGTCGCCAGAAAGCGCTCCTCTTCCGCCCGTGTGGTATCAAGGATGTGCTTGCGGCGCACATGCAGCTCAGGATACAGGTCGCGCATTGTTTCGATGACCACGTCGACCACATGCACCAGCGTCGGCTCGCGGCGCCCGAGCAGCCAGGCGTGACGCACGGCGCGGCGCAAAATGCGGCGCAGCACATAGCCGCGCCCTTCGTTACTCGGAAAGACACCATCGGCCAGCAGGAACGCCGTCGCGCGCGCGTGGTCGGCGATCACGCGGAACGAGCCAGGATCGATCTCACGTCCATCCTTGCCGAAGGCGGTACCGAGGCCGACGCCGGGACGGTAGGGATACCCGATACCGACGATCTCTTCGACCTTGGTGATCAGCGGACGGAAGAGATCGGTGTGGAAATTATTCGTGACCCCCTGCATGACGGCGGCAATACGCTCGAGCCCCGCGCCGGTATCGACCGACGGCTTGGGGAGCGGCACCATCGTTCCGTCCTGCTGCCGGTCGAATTGCATGAAGACGAGGTTCCAGATCTCCAGGAAGCGACCAGCCTCGGCGCCTTCCACGAAGGCATCGAGCGAGTAGTCCGAAATCTCGGTGTTCGTCCATTCTCCGTGCGCATCCTTCGGGAACGCCCAGTCGGGGGCCATGTGCGCGAGATCGACATAAATCTCGGTGCACGGACCGCACGGACCGGTGTCGGCCATCTGCCAGAAGTTGTCCTTCGCGCCAAGTCCGTAAATACGGTTATCCGGCACATCCGCCACGTCCTTCCACAGCTGGCGCGCTTCGTCGTCTTCATGAAAGACGGTGACGCGCAGGTGCTCACGCGGAATCTTCAGGTCTTCGGTGATGAACTCCCACGCGAAGCGGATCGCATCGCGCTTGAAGTAGTCTCCGAAGGAGAAGTTGCCGAGCATTTCGAAAAAGGTGTGGTGACGCGCCGTATGGCCGACCTGTTCGAGGTCGTTGTGCTTGCCTCCGGCCCGGACGCATTTCTGCGACGTGGTCGCTCGCCGATTTCCATCGGGGGCGTCCTCCATGCCGAGAAAGACCTTTTTGAATTGGACCATCCCTGCATTTGTGAATAGCAGGGTGGGATCATCGGCCGGAACGAGCGCGGAGCTCGGGCGGATGGCGTGGCCATTCTTCTCGAAGTAGGCCAGGAATCGGGCGCGGATTTCGGACGCAAGCATAGGCGTGCAAATATAGACGACTGGACGTGCTTTGTGCGGGGGCTACGCGTTGTCGGATTCGGTTTCCCGTCCAAGCACCTCACGAAGCACCCGCCCGATCACGCTGCCCCCGAAGCCACGGCGTTGAAGAAACGCCACCAAGCGGCGCCTGAGCACGGCGGGTTCCTTCGCTCCCAGGGCACGCACCCGCTTTTCCGCCAGTGCGCGGCACGAGGCGAGCTCGTCGAAACCGTCCTCGCTGATGGCCGCGCTGACCGCCTCATTCACCATGCGCCCCTCGACGCCCTTCCGCCGAAGCACTTGCCGGACCTTGGCGGGCGCCTCACCGCGCCGGAGTCGCGCCGCAGCTTCAGCGTGCGCCACTTCTTCGTCGGACAGCACGCCGCTGGCCGTCAGCCGGTCGAGCGCCTCGCCAATCAGGGCGGCGTCGGGTTGCACCCGTCGGAGCCGAACCTCGAGCTCGCGCCGGGTTTTCCGGCCACGGGCGAGCGCATTCACGGCGCGATCGCTGAGGTCGGTGATAGCCGACTCGCGGACCAAATAGGCCACCGCATCGGCCTCGAGCACAACGCCCGCACGTGTGGCGCCGGTCTCGCTGAGGGCGGCGATCGCGACGGTAAAGCTGCGTCCGTCGGCGAGCGACACAACAAATCGCCCCGGTCGGCGAGAGGACTCCAAGACGTTCTTCACCGTGCCGGGCCCGCTCCCTGGCTCAGGAGGGGGTACGAAAAGAGCCGAGGGGCTACTCACAATGAGCCGTGGTGATCCGGGCACCACTTCACATCGCAAGCCACCCCTCGGCCCTCTCTTCGTTCACGCATCGGGCAGATACCGCGTCTTACTCCTCGGTCTCTTCCGGCGCACTCGGCGCCTCGGCTTCCTTCACGCCAAGAAGCACCTTAACCTTCTCTTCAATCTCGGCCATGAGCACGGGATTGTCCTTCAGGAACATCTTCGCGTTTTCGCGGCCCTGTCCGATACGCTGCGTGCCGTAGCTGTACCAGGCGCCGGCCTTGTCGATGATGCCGGCTTCCGAGCCGATGTCGACGAGCAGCGACGTATGGCTGATGCCTTCCGCGTACATGATGTCGAACTCGGCTTGCTTAAACGGCGGAGCGACCTTGTTCTTGACGACCTTCACGCGCACGTGCGAGCCGACCACTTCTTCCTTGTCTTTCACCGGTCCGATGCGGCGGATGTCGAGGCGCACCGAGGCGTAGAACTTGAGCGCCTTACCACCCGTCGTGGTTTCCGGGTTGCCAAACATGACGCCGATCTTCTCGCGCAGCTGATTGATGAAGATCACGGAGGTCTTGGAGCGCGCGATGGCGCCGGTCAGCTTGCGGAGCGCCTGACTCATCAGGCGCGCCTGAAGGCCGACGTGCGAGTCGCCCATATCACCTTCGATTTCCGCTTTCGGCACGAGCGCGGCGACGGAGTCGATCACGATGACATCAACGGCGCCGGAACGCACGAGGATTTCACAGATTTCGAGTGCCTGCTCGCCGGTGTCAGGCTGGGAGATCAGCATGTTCTCCACATCGACACCCAACTTCTTGGCGTACTCGGTATCGAGCGCGTGCTCCGCATCGATGAAGGCCGCGACGCCGCCAAGCTTCTGCGCATTCGCAACCACGTGCAAGCAGAGTGTGGTCTTGCCGCTGGATTCCGGTCCGTAGATCTCGGTGACGCGGCCGCGCGGAATTCCGCCCACACCGATTGCCGCATCGAGATTGATCGCGCCCGTCGGAATCGATTCGACGCGCACCTTGGAATCGGTACCGAGGCGCATGATCGAACCCTTCCCGCAGCTCTTTTCTATCTGTGCGACTGCGAGCGCCAGGGCCTTGCGCTTGTCATCTGACATCACTGTGCCCGCCATAGAAACCGCCGTCGTGAGTGGTGAAGCCGCCATGCCCTGGCTCGCGAGAATCTACCGAGAACGCGAGCAGGACCAAGACCCGAATAAAATACGAAGAACAACGCATGTGGACAACTCCCCTGCACTGTCTGATTTCAGGGCAGCTGGAAGGCATTCTCGACATGGTGCACTCGGACATTCTGACCGGATATCTGGATTCCGACCACATCGAAGCGATACGAGAACGCTGACGAACCGTGTCGATCGACCCAAACACGGGCGCTCCGCCCGAGTTCCCGGCGCTTGCGGTAGTGGACTGCCTCTACCGGGTGCCCGAACGACGCGCCGCGTCGCGCTTTCACCTCGACGAACGCGATTTCGTTTCCGCGGCGCATGACCAGATCGATATCCCGATGGCCGCTCCGGAAGCGATGCGCCACGAAAATCCAGCCGTCGCGCCGCATCCAACGCGCCGCGATTCGCTCGCCAAGCAACCCAAGCGCCTGTCGTTGTTTCGTCATGGGCGCAGGTTACCACCGGCGACCGAGCCGCGTGTCACCCAAAATACGCCGGCAGACTCAAACGAACGCGCCGCCGGACCGTGCCGCGAGGATCGACGCGGGATCGTCACTGATGATGCCCTGAACACCGACGGCCCACAGCCGCATCGCCTTCGCAGGTTCGTTCACCGTCCAGATGTGCGTGGCGATGTTCGCGCTGCGCACGGCTCGGGCAATCGCCCCGATCGGCAACGGAATGCCGCTGTGCATCGGCGGAATGCAGAGCGCCTGATACCACGGCGTCCGTATCGGGCGGCGCAGCAGCGACGGCAACAACAGTTGCGCCACGTCCACG
>CAIUOO010000046.1 GCA_903900795.1 uncultured Gemmatimonadota bacterium
TCTTGCCCCACAGCATCCGCGGATAGTTGTGGATGACGCCCTGCTGCACGAGTTCGCGCTGCGAGGCGTTCCAGAGGGCGTCGTGCGTCTGCGCCGACTCCAGCGTCTCGAGGTCGTACAGCACGGGCCGGGGATCGCGCACATGCTCCGCCATAGTTTTCTGAATCCACGCTGGGAGCGCTTCGAGCCGGTCGAAATCCCGGGTGCGCAGGCACCAGTTGTAGGCGAGCTCGCGCCACGTGGTCACCTGCTGCACGAACGCATCGAGACTCTCCGGCGACGCACCACTGGCGCGCGCTTCGCGCACCACCCGCGCCGAGGCGATCTGCCCGAAGTGCAGATACGGGGACAGTCGCGACGTGCCGTCGCTCACGCTCGCTTCGTTGCGGCGGTCGGCGTATGGCATGAGTTCACGCGACACGAACGCGGTGAGACGATCGGCCGCCGCGATACTGCCGCCCGGCAGGGACACGGCGGGCACCGTATGATCGATGTCGCACGCTCGCACGGCGGCGGCAATATCGGCATCGCTCATGGTGGCGATCGGCAGCAGCGACAATCCCCCCTCGCTTACTGTGGCACGGAGCGACAGGCGCAACGCGTCGCTCACCGCCACGCGCGGCAGCGCATCGGCCACCGGCTCGATACTGTGGTCGAGCAGCTTCGCAATCTTCGGGCGAATTGTGCGCGCGGCGTACTCGGGCTTCTCAAACACGCCACTCGGCACGGTGCACACGCTGTCGACGGCGAGCACGCGCCGGTCCACGCGCTCGGCAAAGCGCTCCACGCGCTCGCGAATACCGGCGGTGGGGAAGAGGTCGGTGATGACCACGTACGCGCGGACCGCCAGGCGATCGACCACGCGCCGATCGTCGTCGCGCCGCGGACGCAGCACGAACTGGTAGTACAGTCCGCGCGCGTCGGCGTCGCGCGCCGTGTCACGCGCGCCGTGCAGAATGAACGTGTGGTGACGGTCGGCCGCGTACGGATAGCTCGGATCGAGTCCCTGATGAATCACCAGCGGACGGTTCACCCGGTCCGCCGCGCGGATCGCCGCCCGCAGCGCCCAGTTCTCCTCGAGTCGATGCGTGGACTGCATCCAATACAGCACGTACTCACCGTCTGGATGGTACGTCTTCCCGTTCACGTCGACCGTACGCGCGACCAGCTGGTCACGGACGTAATCGGCATGGAGCGCATGCGGAGCGGAGGCTGGTTGGATTGCGGGCGTCGTCATAGAGAGTCCGGAACGCGCGGCACTGACGGAAAGTGCCGTCGAAACGTGCACCGGCAGGTGTATCACCGCTTGACACCGGTGCGACGGCCGCTACCTTTTGTATGTTACCCGATCGGCCCCGCGCCAACAGGAGCGGGGCCATTTTTGTCTGAGTAACCGCCGTGTGTCCCACGGTCCCGGGGCTGTAGCTCAGCTGGGAGAGCGCTGCATTCGCATTGCAGAGGTCAGGGGTTCGAGCCCCCTCAGCTCCATTTGTGTAAGAAATCGAAGCCGTTTCGTGACGGTTTCGACGCTGGTGTGACGCAGGAACCTGCTGCATCGTCCAGTGTATAGACAAAGTAGCCCGCCGCCGTTCGGTAGGACGGAGAGTTCCAATGACGGTGCGCGTGGCAGTTTTCGAACCCCTGGGGCCTGCAAAGGCTGCCGGGGGTTCTTTGCTTCCCCTTACTTCGCCGTGAGCGCGGCCACATCGGCGCGAAACGCCGCCATGCTCTCGGCAATGAACTGGCTTTCTTCTTTCTCTACCTGTCCCGCGAAATCGCTCATCGCGGTGAACCCGAGGTTGCCGAGGAAGCGCATGATCGCGCTCTCGCGTACCGTGAAGTCCAACTCGCGCGTGAGCAGGGTTTGACCATTGGGGCCGGTGCGCAACCCCAGCGTGAAGAGCACGCCCTTCCCCTCGAAGGGGCGGCGGAGCGGCGAGCGCAGCAGGCGCTCCGTGATCAACGGTAGATGCCACTCGGGATCTCTCGTGAAACGCACGGCCCAGCCCCGTTCCCGCGCGCTCTTGGTGTGCACGAACTCGCCCTGCATGTTCGACACGCCCACGGTGAAGAACGAGATCTTGGCGAGGGCGTCCACGTGCATTTGTAGCGTGTCGGGCATGCGGCGCGCTGCGCCGACGAGCGGCTGCAGCTGGCCGTCGCGCGAGCGGAACCGCACGGTGAGCAGCTGATTCCGCGCTTCGGCGTCGAACCAGTCCGACCCGCTGCGGTCGGTGAGCCGGTACCGATAGCGGGCAGGCTCCACGTAGTTGCGGATGTACTTGGCGAAGGTGGGGAACCCGCGCTTGAGGCGGTCGCCGCTCACGGTGATCTCGAGCGTGACCAAGGTCGACCCGTCGCCTTGGGGCACAGTCGCGATCGAGTCGATCGTGAGCAGGCGGCCCAGCGCGGCCGTGGTACGCGGCAAGACCGATTGGTAGTCGGCGCGCACGGCGACGGCGGGGCGTTCGGCCGAGAGGAAGAGCGCGCGGGTTACGTCGTCGGCTCGACCGGGGGGCATGGGACCGATCGCGTGGTCGACGCGGGTGCGCCAGCCCCAGTCGTTCTCCGCTAGCTGCGCGAGTTCGATCAGGTGACGGGAGTCGCCGATTTTTGTCGGCATGGTCACGGCCGGTCGGGCGGTGAACACGTACTGCAGCCCGGTGAGGGTGCCGTGCGACTCGAGGTCACGGACGGCGCCCGTCCTGGTGGTCTGCATTCCGGTCCAGATCGCGGTGTCGTTGGCCACCGTCGACGGGGCGAAAGCGTACCGGGCGATGCGCATCCGCGCTGCCGAAAACTTCGCGGAGCGCGCTGCGTTGGTGAAACGCGCCTCGATGGACGCCGCAAAGGCATCGGCGTTCACCTTGGCGGCGGCGACGTTGGACCCATAGGCCAGCAGCGCCGCCCGACAGCCGCCGAGCGCGAGTGCCGCCGCGACGCCCAGCGCGATAGTCCGAGAACGAGGAAGTCGTCGCATGGGATTCCAGTACACCGGAGAACACTCAGGTGGCCTGCCCCGCACGGCAAGCCTCCGCCCGCGATTACTTTTCGTGACTCGCGTTGCCCATTGAACGTTGCACTCCTCGGTATCCGCCGTGTCTGACTCCGCTCCTGAAGCCGGTTCTGAATCCACCGCCGCCCCGCGTCGCGACTTCATCCGCGAACTGGTGGCCGATGACGTCGCCAACGGCCACTTCGGCCGGGCGCCCGCCACGCGGTTCCCGCCCGAGCCGAACGGCTTTCTGCACATGGGGCACGCCAAGTCGATCTGCCTGAACTTCGGTATCGCCAAGGAGTTCGGCGGCACGTGCAACCTGCGCTTCGACGACACGAATCCGGCCACCGAAGACGTGCGGTACGTGGAGGCGATTCAGCGCGACGTGCAGTGGCTGGGCTTCCAGTGGGACAACCTGTTCTACGCGTCGGACTATTTCGAAAAACTGTACGAGATCGCCGAATCGCTGGTGCTGAAGGGCAAGGCGTACGTCGATTCGCAGAACGAAGAGGAAATCCGCGCTGGACGCGGCACCGTGACCTCGGCGGGCACACCGGGCCCCTATCGCGATCGCACGGTCGAGGAGAATCTCGACCTGCTGCGTCGCATGCGCGCCGGTGAATTTGCCGACGGCACGCACGTGCTGCGCGCCAAGATCGATCTGGCGCACGTCAATATGATCATGCGCGATCCGCTGCTGATCCGCATTCGGCACGCGCATCACTATCGTCGCGGCAATGACTGGTGCATCTACCCGCTGTATGACTTCGCGCACGGGCTCAGCGACGCCATTGAGGGTATTACGCGCTCGTTGTGTACACTGGAGTTTAAGGACAGCCGCGAGATCTATGATTGGCTGGTGAAGGAAGCGGGGTTCGAGCAGCCGCCCACGCAGATCGAATTCGCGCGGCTCGAGCTGGACTACACCATTCTCAGCAAGCGCAAGCTGCTGCGTTTGGTGAACGAGGGCCACGTGACGGGATGGGATGACCCACGCATGCCGACCATTGCCGGACTGCGTCGTCGTGGCGTGCGTCCGGAGGCCATTCGCGAGTTTTGCGAAACGATCGGCGTGGCGCGCAAGGACGCGCGCGTGGAGATCGCGGCGTTCGAGCATGCGGTGCGCAACGACCTGAACATGGAAGTGCCGCGCGTGCTGTGCGTGCTCAATCCGCTCAAGGTCGTGCTCACGAACTATCCCGAGGACTTGGTCGAGGATCTCGAGGCGCCGAGCTTCCCGCCCGATGTGCCGAAGACCGGCTCGCGCAGCCTGCCGTTCTCGCGCGAGCTGTACGTGGATCGCGACGACTTCATGGAAGATCCGCCGAAGAAGTTCTATCGCTTGACCCCGGGTAAGGAAGTACGCCTGCGTTTCGGCTATCTCATCACCTGCAACGAGGTGGTGAAGAACGACGCCGGCGAGGTGATCGAGCTGCGTTGCACGTACGATCCCGCGACGCGCAGCGGCCAGGCGCCCGACGGCCGGAAGGTGCAGGGCACCATTCATTGGGTGAGCGCGGCGCAGGCGTTGTCGTGCGAAGTGCGCGTGTACGACCGCCTGTTTTCGCAGCCCGATCCCGACGCCGTGCCCGAGGGGCAGGATTTCATCTCGACGCTCAATCCGCAATCGCTGGTGGTGATCGCAGACGCCAAGATCGAGCCCAGCGTGGCGAACGATCCGATTGGGTCGCGGTATCAGTTCGAGCGCACCGGCTACTTCATGAGTGAGGTGGAGAGCAGCACGCCGGAGAAGCTGGTGTTCAACCGGATCGTGGGCATGCGGGACAGCTGGGCGAAGGAAGTAAAGCGCGCCTGAGTTGGATTGCTCGCGTGTGCGTAACGGGGGTGACGGCGTTCCGTCGCCCCCGTTGCACGTTGGGGCATGAATGTTTCGCCGCCGAGTTGCCAAAACCGCCGAGAGCCGAGCAAACTATGGGTATGCCAATCGCGCACGAGCATCGCTGGTCGGTGGAGGACGTCTGGGCGTTGCCGGACGATCCGCACCAGCGCTACGAGACGGTGGATGGGGAGCTGCTGGTGAGCCCGATGCCGCGGTTCGCGCACCAGCGCGCGGTCGCCGAGCTCGGGCTCATGCTCGGTGCGTACGTGAAGCGCCAGCGTGTGGGCGAGATGATGTTCTCGCCGTACGACGTCGTACTCGACCCATTCACGCTGATGCAGCCGGATGTGCTCGTGATCGCTCCGGTTGGCCTCGATGTGGTACGCGGGAAGGCGCCGCCGCCGCCGCCCTATCTTGCCGTCGAAGTGTTGTCGCCGAGCACGGCGCGCGCCGATCGCCTGCGAAAGCGGCCGCGGTACCAGCGCGCGGCGATCGAGTGTTGGCTGATCGACCTCGACTCGCAGTTGATCGAACGGTGGACGCCCGACGTGGACCGGCCGGAGATCTGTGCCGCTGGGCTGCTGTGGCACCCGCCGGGCGCTGCGGAGCCTCTCGAGGTCGATGTCGCGGCGCTGATGTTGGCCATACTCGGCGCGGACAAGGACGGAGTCGCGGGCACTACCGTCCAGCCCTGAGTCTTCTATATTTGGGGTTCGAATGGGTTTCGGCCCGTTGGGTGCCAGCTGCCCCTTAGCTCAATTGGCAGAGCGTCTGACTCTGACTCAGAAGGTTCTAGGTTCGATTCCTAGAGGGGCAATACAAAGCGCCGTAACGACTTATGTCGTTGCGGCGCTTTGTGCGTACAGGGGACTCCATCACGCCCTATTCCGTGTAGGTCGCGGCGTCCTGTGGTTGTGCGGGTACGTCGGGGTACACCCACGGATACTGCGCTTCGCGCCCCGCGCGAATGAGCGCCACCAGCTGCCTGTCACCACCACACGCGGCCGGCGCCCACCGCTTCTCCCTATCCGGATCGCCCGCCTCCCACGACACCAGTTCGTCGGTCGACGCGTCGACCGCCACGCAGAACTGGGCCGGCGACCGCGTATGCTGAACCACGTCATGGTGGCGCAGATCGATCAGCGCAGGATCGAGCAGCGCAGGATCGAGCAGCGCCGCGCGAATCCCGGATGGCATCACCGGAGCGATGTCTACCGGTGTCCGATGGTGCCGATCGGCGAGGGCCAACTCGCGCTCGACGCGAAGCGATTGAATCGCATCATACGCCTGTCGGGATTCGCTGTGCGGTGCCGGCACGGGCCCGAGCCCGTGCACCCACGCCAGCACATGCGTCGCAGACAGCCCCACGGTGCGCTGAGCGTCCTGATCGTCCGAGCTATTCACCCGATCGACCGTCGCAACTACTTCTTCGCCTGCAACACCCGCGTCAGCAACGACTCCCAGATGGCGTCCAGCTTTTCGATGCCGGCCGTGTCGACCGACGCGGGATCCAGTCGGTTGGATAACCGACGACGGTTGCGGTGATACGATTTCTCGTACCGCGCCTCGGCCTGGTCGCTCGGCAGGTTCTTCGCATACCAGCCCGCCACGACGGCA
>CAIUOO010000047.1 GCA_903900795.1 uncultured Gemmatimonadota bacterium
GCCCCGAAGACCAGCGCGAGGGCGCGCTGCAACGGGTACCAGTCCGGGGGGCGATAGGCGGGGAAGATGCCTGAGTTGCGCACGGTCATTGCGTGCTGGACGCCTCGAGCCGCGCGGCGTCACGATCCGTCACAGCACGAGTCGCCGATGTCCCAACGTGGGAGCGCGTGCCCGGGCCATGTGCCGATTGCGCGGGGGCCTTACACCCCGACCTGCTTCTCCACGCGATCGCGGTAATGACGACTGAGACGCAATCGAGTGCCGTCCTCGAGAATGACCACGTAGTCGCCCGAGAACCACTGCTGCATTTCGCGCACCCGATTGAGATTCACGATCGTGGACCGGTGAATCCGCGCGAACACGCGCGGGTCGAGCGTTTCTTCGAGGTGACCGATACGCTCGCGGATCGTGTGCGCCGTCTTGCCGACGTGGAGTCGCACGTAGTTGCGATCGGCTTCGATCCAGTCGATTTCCGCCGTCTTCACGAAGAACATGCGACCGTCTTGCTTGACCAGAATCCGGCTGGCGAAACGCCCGCTGGCGCTCCCCACGCCGTTCCCGCCCGGCGGCGCGTTCTCGTTCGCGAGTCCGCCACGCATGGCCCCACCGGCGCCTTCGCCGCGCGCCTCGGCCATGGCCGCGCTTCCGCCGGCGAGACGCCGCACCGTTTCCAGCAATTCGCCGAGGCGCACGGCGGCGACCGCGTTCGCGCGCTGCTTGCGCGCCTTGTCAAAGGCCGCCCTGAAACGGTCCTCGTCAACCGGCTTGAGCACGTAGTCCACCGCGTGCACGTCGAAGGCGCGCTGCGCATGCTCGTCGTAGGCGGTGACGAACAGGATCATCGGCACGTGACCGCCGTCGAGCTCGCGGAGCACGCCGAACCCATCGAGCCCCGGCATCTGCACGTCGAGACAGACCAGATCCGGCCGGAGTTCACGAATCAGCGCGACCGCCTCGTGTCCACTCTCGGCTTCACCGACCACCTCGACATCCGCCTCACTCTGCACGAGTCGGCGAACGCGCTGCCGCGCCAAACGTTCATCGTCAACAATCAGCACTCGCACGCACGCTCTCCGCCTTCTCTCGACGTGCCGACGACCAGTGTGCAGCGCGCCGGAAGGTGCAGCGCGCGTGACGTCGATCGGCAACTCCCTGACAGTCCCCGGTCCGGCAGCGTCGTTGGCAAGGACGGTGCTGCCCCAACGCGGCACGTTCCGCCCTGTCTGTCGGTACTACGTTTCCTTGTCCCTGAAGTTCCAATCGCTCGCAGCGCACGCTTCGCCTTCGACTATCACTCCCCCGCCGCCGCCGCCTGGTGTCTTCGATTCAACCCGTCACGATTGCCGACGAAGGCGTTCGCTTACGCCGCATCACGCGCGTGCTCTTCGGCGTGGTCTGGGTCATTCCGGCCGTCCTTGCAGCCCTCCAGCTCACGCTGGTCGGCGACGCCTCGGGAACCCATTACCGCCTGACCACCGCGCTGTTCTGGCAGGGAGCCTCGTGGATGATGTGGGCGCTTTGGTCGCAGGTGGTGTTGACCCTGGTCGAGCGGGTCCAGCTGGACACCGCCCGGATTCTCCCGTGGATTGCCATGCACGTGGCAGTCAGCGTACTCATCTGCACGGCGGACGTGCTCGCCATCGCGTGGCTCGACCACATGTTCGGGGCCATCGGCCAGGTCACCAGCTACGCCTTCGCGGTGCGCGTGGTGCTGGTGAACCATCTCGATTTCCAGGTCGTGCTGTACTGGGCGGTGCTGGGATCGGCCTACATGGTGGAATTCGTGCGGCGCTATCGGGAACGCGACCGGGCCGCCACGGCCCTGGAACAGAAGCTCGCGAGCACGCAGCTCGAAGCCCTTCGAATGCAGCTCAACCCGCACTTCCTCTTCAACGCCCTCAACTCGGTGGCGGAGCTGATGGAGATGGACGTGAAGGAAGCCCAGCGGACGCTCACGCGCGTGGCCGATCTGCTGCGGCTGTCCCTCCGCAGTGCGGGATCGTCGCTCATTCCGGTGTGGCAGGAAATCGAACTGGTCGAACTCTACCTGCAGATCGCCCGCGTGCGATACGGCCAAGGGCTCGACGCCGACATCACGGTCGATCCGTCGGTCGTAGACGAGATGCTCCCCAGCTTTCTGCTCCAGCCGCTGGTCGAGAACGCCTTGAAGCACGGACTGGCACCAGGGCACCCCGACCAGAGCATCGACGTGCACGTGAGGCGCGCCGGCGAAATGCTGGAGATCATCGTGGAAGACAATGGCCGCGGCCTCGACGGGCTGTTAACCACCAGCGGGCGTTTTCTCGCCGCCACGCCATCAGTGGACGGACTTGGCATCGGCCTGACGAACACCAGGATGCGACTCTCTATGCTGTACGGCGACCGGTACGCCTTTCGCATGAGCAATCAGGCATCCGGCGGGTGCCGTGTCGAGATTCGCCTTCCGCTCACCGATCGCTGATCCCCCACGGGCCGGCTACACGAACGCGGAGTAGCCGGTGACGGCGCGCCCGACGATCATGGCGTTGATCTCATTCGATCCCTCGTACGAGTAGATCGCCTCGGCATCCGCGAACAGGCGCGCCACGTGATACTCCAGCAGTATGCCGTTGCCGCCCATCGACTCGCGGGCCAGCTGCACCACCTCACGGCACTTGGCGGCGCAGAACTGTTTGGCCAAGGCCGACAGCTCGTCCTTGGGCCCCAGCTGGTCCTGCAGCTCTGACGCCCGCAGCGCGAGGCCGATCATGGCGGTGAGATTGCCGAGCATGGTGACCATCATCATCTGGACCAGCTGGAAGCTGCCGATCGGCTTCCCGAACTGCGTGCGCTCCTGCGCGTATTTCAGTGAATACTCGTAGGCGCCCATCGCGCACCCCACGCCCTGCCAGGCGGTGCCGCAGCGCGCCGTCACCAGCACACGCTGCGTATCCGCAAAGCTGTTGGCGCGTTGCAACCGATCCTGCTCCGCCACCCGCACGTTGGTGAGCGTGATCAGGCCGTTGTGCACCGTGCGCTGCGCGATCTTACCCTGCATCATCTGGGCCGAGTAGCCCGGTAACGCCGTGCGCACGATGAAGCCCTTCACCGACTGATCAGCCTCGTCGCGCGCCCAGATGATCACGATGTCGCACCAGGTGGCGTTGCCGATCCACTTCTTCTGGCCGTTCAACACCCACGTATCGCCCTCGCGACGGCAGGTGGTGGTCAGGCCGCGTGCCACCCCCGAGCCCACATCCGGCTCGGTCAGTCCGAAGGCCCCAACCATGTCCCACCGACGCAACGCCGGCAGCCACTCGGCCTGCTGCTCGTCGGATCCGCACAGCGCAATCGATCCCATGCACAACCCGGCGTGCACACCGAAGAACGTGGCCAGCGACGGATCGACCCGCGCAAACTCCATGGAGAGCATGCCGTCCATGACCGTCGCGCGGGCGGCGCGCTTCGGCGTGTAGGCGCCCTGCAGCAGGTCGAGCTGCTTCATCTTGCCCACCAGATACTCGCGCGGAAACTCGGCGCGCTCCCAGTAGTGATTGGCCTGCGGCTCCCATTCGTCGCTCATGAAGCCGCGCAGTTTGAGACGCGCCGTGTTCACCTCGGCGGGGAGCGTCGAGAACCAGTCGTAGAAGTCGCCGGTGATCGGCGGACGCGGGCGGGAGGAGGAAGCGCTCATGGGGAATCGGCGAGGAGAACGGGGAGTGCAACCACATCCCCAGTCTGCCCCGTACGCCTCAGCCGCGCCAGTCGTTCCCCGGGGGAGCGATTGGCGACATCGTGACGCGCGCTCGCGCTCAGGAAACAGGCGTCGTAGCTTCCGACGCCGACGTTTCATACCCAATACACGGCAAGCGCCATACTGTGAATTCATGAATGCCATCTACCGGCTGTGCTTGCTGGGACGATTCGAACTGCTCGCCCCTGATGGATCCATCGCGATGCCCGCCAGTAAGGGACTGGCGGTGCTCGCGTATCTCGCGTGCGCGCGTGACCGTCAGGCGTCGCGCCAGGCCCTGACCGATCTATTGTGGCAAGACAGCGAGCGCGAAAGCGGGCGGTTATCGTTGCGTCAGGCCCTGTATGCCATCCGTCGCGCCCTCGGCGCCGACGTCGTCGAGGGCGACGGGGAGTGGCTCACCCTCAGCCCACGTATCGCCACCGACGCCGACGCCTTTCAGGAGGCCGCCCGCCGAGGGGCAATGCGCGACGCCGTGGCCGGATACACCGGCGAGTTCATACCGGCCTTCGCAGCCCCCGGCGCCTCGAACTTCGAACGATGGGCAGAGTCGGAGCGGCTTCGGCTACGCAGCGCGTTCGTGGTGGCGGCGCGAACCGAGCACCAGCGACTGACGGGCGAAGGGGCCACGGCGGCGGCGCTCGCGATCGCCACCCGGCTGCGCGACGCCGACGGCGATGACGACGCTTCCTGGCAGCTGCTGTTCACATCGCTCGCCTTGGCCGGGCACTTCGCGCATCTCGAGCTGGAAGCGGTCGCGTGGCGGGCCGCCCGCGCCGACGAAGCGCCGGCGGCACACGCTGCCACCGAAGCGTTGCTGCTTCGATTACGGAAGCACGGGCGCACGTCCATCGAGCGCACCGCGCCGGGGGCGCCGGGACAGGTCCCCGTCCACCCCGAATTTCAGGGGCGCTCTACCGTGTTTGCCGCCGTCATGGCCGCGTGGACCCGGGCGCGTGGGGGGCGGTCGCAGGCACTGGTGCTGGATGCACCAGCGGGCTTCGGCAAATCACGTATGCTCGACGAAGTGGCGCGCCGGCTGCGCGTGCAGAAAGGCTCCGCCATCCGCACCGACGCGCATCAGCGCGAACGGGACGACGCGTACACGGTGCTGGCCGATCTCGTGGTGCAGCTGGCGCAGCGACCGGGGGCGGCGGGGATCGCGCGCGCATCCGCGAGTGTGCTGGCCGGTATCGCCCCAGCGCTGGCCGAGGTGTTCAACGTCGAGGCGAGCGCCGTGACCGCGGACGCGGCGGAACTCGTGCGCCACCGAAGTCTTGCCACCGCCGACCTGCTCGGCGCCGTGGCCGACGAGGAACCGTTCGTGCTGCTCCTCGACGACCTGCAGTGGGCGGACGCCGCGTCCCTGCAGTGCCTCACGCGCGCCCTCACCCGCATCGACGACAAGGCGGTGCTCGTGGTAGCCGCCTCGCGCACGCCGATGCCACATGTCGGACAGCCCCTGCGCCTCCCGCCGCTGACCGCCGAGGAAGTCGGGGCCATCGTGGCGTCGATCGCGGGGGTGGAGCCCCCGGGCTGGACCGACGCGTACACCGCGCAACTCACGCAGCAATGCGGCGGCTCGCCTTTTCGCGTACTGCAGGGGCTCCGATCGGCCATCGTGAGCGGCGCCGCGCGCATTGAGGCACAGCAGTGGCAGGTGCAGGATCCGGTGCAGTTTGCGCAGCTCATCAATCCCGCGGTCGGGGCGCGCGACCGCTTCGTGGCCTTACCCCCGCTCGAGGGGCGGACGCTGGCCATGCTGGCGCTGGTGGACCATCCGCTCGACGTCCCGGTTCTGGCCGCGGCGTTGCGGCACGACCCGTCGCAGGTCGTAGAAGCACTGCTCCGGCTGGACGGTGAGGGCTTCGTGGTCCGATCGGACGCCGGCCTGTGGAGTCTGGCGCACGCGCTCGTGGCCGATGAACTCGCGCAGGTGCTCGACGATGCGCTCCGGCAGGCGTGTGCGGCCAGCCTGGGGCGGACCCTCGCCGGCAAGGCCACCGACGTGCAGCAACTGCGCGATGCCGTGCGCCTGTTGCTCGACGGCAGCGAGCGCGCGGAAGCGCTGTATGTGGCGGAGCGGTTCGTAGAACGCCTTGGCACGGAGGCGCGACAAGGCCGGGACGACGAGGCGTTCGTGGCGATGCTGCTGGGGAGCCAGCCCGATCCCGCGCTGCACCGTGCCCTGCACCGTCGGGTGACCCGCCGACGCCACCGACGGCGGGCGACGCTGGTACTGGGGGCGATCGGCGTGATGGGGACGCTGGCCATCGGGCTGCGGTGGCCGTCGGTGGCGAGTCTTGTGGCTCAGGCGTCGGCACGGCCGCCCCGCGCGTCAGTGGCACCCATGCCCACGTTGGTGCCGGCGGGGCTGCGCGCGTATTTCGCCCTCGATGGCGACGCCGCGAATGCCATCGTGCCGACCGACTCCGGCGCATCTACCGGAGTGACGTGGGGCGCCGACCGTCGCGGGACCGCCGCACGGGCGTCGATGTTCGACGGCGCCGGCTACATCGATTGGCCACCGACCGTCCTGAACGACCTGCCACTGGGATCGCTGGCACTCTGGGTGCGCTGGAGCGGCGAGCCGGGGTTGCAGGCGATCACCAGTAAGCAGCGCGACAACGACAACACGTGGGGGGTCTTGTCGGTCAGCGGTTCAGCCGGCGTCGGTGGCGCGCCGACGCCGGGCGATGCCGGCCGCGTGTACTACCACGGCTCGCACGAACGCATGAGCGGCGCGGCCAGCGTGCTGGCCAGTACGACCGTGCTGCGTCCCGGTCGCTGGTACCATGTGGCCGTGACGTGGGACTCCACGCGGATGCAACTGTTCGTGAACGGACGCGCGGAGGCGGATGGCGCGTGCGTGAACTGCACGATCGTGCCGAACATCGGCAGCGGGATCGTGTCGCGGCTGGGCGATTGGATGCCGGACGGTCGCCGTCATCCGTTCCGCGGAGGGTTGGACGAGGTGCGGGTGTACGGGCGCGTGCTCACGGCAGCGGAGATCGGGGCGTTGGCGGGGGATGAAGGGATGGAGTAAGGACCGTCATGCGACGGGCATGACGACACCAGGATTACACACGACAGCGTCGCTCCGGATGTTCACGCTCCGGTAAGCCGCATGCGTCGCCGTTCTGTCGCTGGTCCTCGCTGGTCCACGCTGGTCCTCGCTGGTCCACGCTGGTCCACGCTGGTCCACGCTGCCGCGCCGTGACACATCGGTCCAGTGGTACAGGGTGCGTTATACTCCCACCGTACGCCTTCGACGCCCCTCGCCCACCGTCCCATCCCTGCCCCTGTGTCACTCACGCTGTCCCGCTACCTCGTGGCTCTCGGCTACGGCACCCGCAAGGAGGCCGAGCGGATCGTACGGCAGCGTCGCGTGACCACGGCAGCGGGCGCCGTGTTGCGCGACACGGACCGTTATGAACACCACGACGTGTTCATGGACGGTGCGCCGCTCGATGCGCCACCGGGATCGGTAATCCTGTTGCACAAGCCGGTGGGGTACGTCTGCTCGCTGAACGATCGGCCGCCGATGATCTACGAACTGCTCCCGGCGAACTTTCCGAAGCGCACACCGGTCATGGCCGCTATCGGTCGGCTCGATGCGGATACGTCGGGGTTGCTGCTCGTGACCGATGACGGGCCGCTCAATCACCTGCTGGCCTCACCGAAGTCGCACGTGCCCAAGCGCTACGCCATGACACTCGCCGAACCGCTCCGCGGTGACGAGGGCGATCTGGTAGCCAGCGGCACGCTGATGCTCAAGGGCGAAACCACGCCGTTGCTGTCCGCCGAGTTCGCCGCGACCGGCGAACGCAGCGGCGAGATCACGGTGCGTGAAGGACGCTACCACCAGGTGCGGCGCATGATGGCGGCCATTGGTAACCACGTGCAGGCGTTGCAGCGCGTGGCCCTTGGTCCGCTCGTGCTGGGCGACCTTGCCGAAGGCACATGGCGTCTGCTCGACGCCGGCGAGATCGCCGCCCTGCGCAGCGAGGCGCTTGAACACAAAGCCATCGCCAAAGCCGCCAAGAGTTAGGGCGACCGGCGCCCCTTATCGCGTGGCGCCGAGCACCTTGAAGCGGCGGCCGTCGTGCAGGGTGCGCACCTCGCCGAAGCGGTCGGCGATCACCTGCTCGTACGGCAGCGTGCGATTGGCCACCAGCATCAGGCGGCCACCCACCTTCAGGTGCGTGTACGCGTCGGCAATGAACTGACGCGGGACCATGAGATCGGTGGCCTTCCCCTGATGGAAGGGCGGATTGGACACCACCACGTCGAACGTCTCACTCCCCACCGCGCCCCCCACGTCGCTCGCCCGCACCTCGGCATTGGCAAGCCCGGCCCGCGCGATTCCACGCGTCACGCAGCGCACCGCTTCGGCGTCGGCGTCCACCATGAGCACGCGGCCGGTTCCGGATAGCGAGGCCGCGGTGAGGCCGAGCGCCCCGGCGCCACACCCCAGATCGAGCAGCGACTCGCCCGGGCGGATGTCCATCAGGTCGCCCAGGATTTGCGTGGCCTCGTCGAGGTGTTCCCACGAGAACACCCCGGGACGC
>CAIUOO010000048.1 GCA_903900795.1 uncultured Gemmatimonadota bacterium
CAACATCGCCGAGGGCGTTGCTCAACCCAGTGCCGCCGACTGCGCGCGATTTCTCAGCTACGCGATCTCGTCGGCCTTCGAAGTCGAAAGCCATCTCATCCTCGCCGACAAGCTCGGGCTCAACCTCGTCGGCATCGAGGAGGCCCTCGATGAACTCCGTCAGATCCGACGCATGACCTTCAGCCTGCGCAGGCACTACGTGGAGAAAGCAAAGCGAGAAAAACCAAAGGGGCGCGACAGCTAACCGTCGGCGCCCCCCCTCCATCCTCCTTCCTGATACCCTCCCTCCTGCTCCCTAGGGAGTTCGCAGTTCGCAGTTCCTAGAAGATCCGCAAATTGATGTATTTTTTCGGATTCTTCTTCAAATCCATCACCAGCGAATCCACCCGCAGCAGCAGCGTATCCAGGCGGGCGTACACCGCCGGATCATTCAGCAGCTTGCCCGCGGTGCCGTTGCCGTTGCTCACTTTGTCGAGCACACCCTGCACCTGCGCGTTCGTCTGCTTGACGTCGCGCGCCAGCTGCTCGAGCTGGGCCGACGTGGCCCGCAGATTCTTGACCGTGGAATCCACCTTCGTGGAATCCACACTGGCCAGCGTGCGGCGTACCGTCTGCTGCGTGAGCGTGAGCTGCTTCGACTGTTCGGCCGTGACCGCGCTCAGCTGCGCCACAAGCTTGGTGAGATCGGCCACCGTCTGCCGTACATCCTTCATGCCGCCGCCTGCCACGAACTGCGTGCGCGCTTCGCCGGTCAGGGCGCGGATGTCGAGTGCGATCGAATCGCCCTTGCCCAGCAACTCCGGGATGCCCGGTGACCCGGCTCCCGTAGGAATCGTGTCGCCGGCCGACATGTAGCCCTGCCGACCGATGATCGGCGTGAGGGCGATGAGCTGGTCGCCGAAGATGCCGTTGGCTTGCACGGTGGCCGTGGTGCCGGCCGGCACCTGGTACTGCGACTGCAGCTTGAGCGTCACCGCGATCGTGCCGTCGGGGATCAGGTCGACCTTATTTACATACCCGACCTGGACGCCGGCCAGCAGCACCGGCTGTCCTTGCTTGAGGCCAGCGCCCCACTTGAAGCGCGCAAACATCGGATAGCCGCTGGAGAGGCCGCCACGGGCGATCCAGATGGTGCCGCCGATGCCGAGCACCGCAGCCACCAGCAGGAGCAGACCGACAAGCAGTTCGTCGCGTCGTTTCGTCGTCATGTATGAAGAGAGAGCAGGCCGTCAGGCCTGAATGAAGGGAGCAAGGACGGCAGCCACGAGGGCATCGAGCACCAGAATGCTCACCGACGCGATCACGACGGCGAGGGCGGTGGAACGCCCCACGCCCTCGGCGCCCGCTTCGGTCACGTAGCCCTCGTACGAACAGACGAACGAAATGGCCGCACCGAACAGGAACGCTTTGATCAGGGAGTACACCACCTGGAAGGCTGTAAACGCCAGTCGCAGTCCATCCAGAAAGTCACTTGTGCGCACATCGGTCGAGGTCACCAGGATGGCCCACGCGCTCATGATGGCCGCCGTGTTCGCCAGAACGACCAATACGGGTAGCATCACGATCCCGGCCAGAAACCGCGGCAACGCGAGAAACGCCACCGGGTCGAACGAGAGCGTCTCGAGCGCGTCGATCTGCTCCGTCACCCGCATGGTGCCGATTTCCGCAGTCATTCGCGCACCGACCCGGCCGGTGAGCACCAACGCCGTGAGCAGCGGTCCCAGCTCCAGCACGATGCTCTGTCGCGTGATCAGGCCGACCACCGAGAGCTGCACCCCGGGAAAGAGCTGATAGCGCGTCTGGAAGGCCGTCACGCCGCCGAGGAACGCGGCGACGATGATCGTGAGGGGTACCGACTCGACGCCCATCGTGCGCATCTGCCGGATCGTTTCAGGGATCCAGGTTCCGGGATCCCGTACTCCGCGCACGATGTCCCGGGCGAAGTAGGCGCGCTTGCCGAGCGCGCGGAGAATGCCCTCGGCGCGTCGCTCGGCCACCCGAACGAGCATGCCCGTTGGCCGCATCAGGTGCGTACCCGCGCCAGCAGCACGAGCGCGAACAGCCCGCACGCCAGGTTGGGGACCCATGCTGCTATGTCGGGGGGCATGAGCCCCTTTCCACCGATCGCCTTGGTCAACTGAATGAGCACGAGAAAGAGAATGGTCGTGGCCAGGCTGACCGCGATGCCGTAGGCGGCGCCACCGCGCTGTGAACTGGTTGCCAGCGGGGCGCCGAATAGTGCAATGATGAGACACGTGACCGGAATTGCCAACTTCAGCATCCGCTCCACGCGCAACAAATTCACGTCGGCCCCCGAGCGCTCAAGCGCGGTGATGAACCGCGACAGATCCGCGAAGTTCATTTCACTCGGCTGCCGCTCGGTGGCCTGCAGGTCCTGTGGCTTCTCCGTGAAGTGCCGGTCGACGAGGGAGTCGAAGGCCACCGCACGATCGGTGGAGTCGTTTGGGACCACGTGCACGATCCCTGACTTGAGCACCCACCCGCGAGCGTTGGACCACGTCGCGTTCCGGGCCGCGACCAAGAGCCCCGGCCGCTTCACCGACCCACGCTCCTCGATTTCCACGTTCTCGACGGCCCGCTGCTTCACATCGAGCGTGTATATCCGGTAGACGCGCCCGGTTTCACTGGCGAAGGCGAAGTTGTAGCGATTGTTGTCGCGGTCCTGCCCTTTTCCAGCCAGCAACTTGAGACGCTCGGCGTTGGCTGGCGGCGCAATTTCGGCGAACACCAGGTCAATGCCCATCGCGATCGTGGCCATGAACAGAATCGGCGCGATGAATCGGTAGAAGCTGATGCCGGAGGCCTTGGCGGCCGAAATCTCGGAATAGCGTGTAAACGTGCCGATGGAAAACACCGTGGCAAAGAGCACGGCCGCGGGGAGGACCATGAACAGCGTGTCGGGAATCCAGTAGAGGTAGCTGAGGGCGACCGCTTTGAAGGCCAGTTTGCGCTCCGTGTACTTACGGAGGTTGTCCACGAGGTCGATGACGAACACCAGCACCGGGAAGCCCAGCGTGGTGATCGTGAAGATCCGCGTGAACTCGGCCGCCACGTAGCGATCGAGGGGCGTAATGAAGCGACGGCTCACGCGCCCACCGCCGCTGTCGGCTTGTTGTCCGCCGTTTTCGCGGCCTGTTCCCGTTTCATCTGCGCCGCCAACGCCCGGCGCGCACCGCGATCGGCCCACCAGTCACGGAGCCCACCGCCGCGCGAGGTGTCGGTCGTCGATTCCACCCGCCACAAGAGCACCACACCGGCCAGCGTAAAGATGACATTCGCGATCCACATCGCGATCGATGGTGGCACCATACCCTTGTCGGCCAGCGCCTCGCCACCCATAAGACAGACGTAATACAGCCCGAATACGCCGATGCTGACGCCGATCGTCACGCCCACGCCACCGCGTGGAAACCGCAGCGCAATCGGCGGGCCGAACAAGACGAACACCAGACAGGCGAACGAGAGTGCGAATTTCTTGTGGATCTCGACCGTCAGGCTGTCGATTCCTTCGCGTGACGCCACCAGCTGGGCATCGGCCGCGTTCATCGCTCCGCGATACATGCTCACACTGTCGATCACGGGGGGAATCGGCGGCGCGATGGTAACCGTGGGCGTCGGCGTCGGGATGACCGCGCCAAGGGTGTCCCGGAGCGTGTCCCGGAGCGTGTCGCCGGACGGCGTGACCGTCGGGGTGACTGTCGGCGTGACTACTGGCGCTTGCGGCGTGGGGGGCACGACTGGCGCCTGCGCCTTGGCCTTTTTCGGGAGGAACAGCGACGGCAACGTCACGCAATAGAACCGCGCCAATCCTTCCTGAGCGGGCCGATCGCGCGGTGCCCTGAGCGTCTTCGTGCCCGGGGCGACCAGTCGGCTGGCGTACATGATGTATTCTTGCCGCACCCGCCGGAACTCCAGCGCATCGGTCGCGTACCGCCGGTGCATCTCGCACACGGTCATCTCGCGATCGCTGCGGAAGTCGTCCGTGCTGGTGCTCTCGAACCCGCGCGTAATGCCGCGCACCTTGACCGTTTGATCAATGAAGTAACTGCGCTGCAGCCGCCTGGGGTCCCCGCGGACGAACTCCTGCGAGTAGCCATCAAAGAGCTGCAGCAGCAGGTCCTGCCCGTTCTTGGTGAGCGAGAAGACGCCGCTGTCGGCATAGATCGTCTTGCGCTCCGGTCCCTTGGTGAGATCGTAGATCACCACATCATACATCTTGTTCGTGTTCGCATCGCTGCGGGCGATTCGCAGGAAGAACTGGTCGGTGACCGCATTCAGCGCCTGATCCCGTAAGGCGAGCGTCGGCTTCGTCTTCGCGATATCGTTCTGCAGAATGCGCAGTTCGTGGTTGGCCCGCGGCAGCACCTGATCGTTGAACGCGACCATCGCGATCGACAACAGGAAGGCACACGCCAGGACCGGCAGCATCAGGGTGCGGACACGCACACCACTCGCCTTCAAGGCGGTGATCTCGTGTTCGGCGGCCATGCGGCCGAAGGTGAACAGGGTCGCCACCAGCACAGCCATCGGCATCGTCATCGCGACGGTGAAGGGCAGCGACAGGACGAAGAATTTGCCGATGGCCGACCAGGGGAGTCCCTTGCCGGCAAGGTTCGCGAGCTGGCGCGCGACGTACTGCAGCATGAGCAGCGACGTCAGCGCCGACAGCGCAAACAGGAGAGGTCCGACGTGCTCACGCACGATATAGCGGGTAACAAGCTTCACGACGTAAATTCCGTGGTGACCACCCGCATTATCAAGGGCGCGTCGGCCTAGAGTCGACAATATGCGCTCGCAGTTTTTGACCGTACGGCGGCGACAGGGCTGGCCGCCAGTACCCCACGACCGGAGTTCGGTGCCCAGGCAGCTCCAGACATGGGCGCTACCGGCATGGCCAACGGCACGGCCCATGGCCTGGTCCATGGCCTG
This sequence comes from uncultured Gemmatimonadota bacterium, assembly GCA_903900795.1. Classification (GTDB taxonomy): domain Bacteria; phylum Gemmatimonadota; class Gemmatimonadetes; order Gemmatimonadales; family Gemmatimonadaceae; genus Gemmatimonas. The sequence continues at coordinate 4,951 of CAIUOO010000048.1, forward strand.
GCCGGTGGCGTTGCTCACCGCCATCTTCCTGATCGCGCGTCCCCTCGCGGCGCAGCAGGTCGCCCCTCGGCCCACGCTAGTGCCTCCAGGAGCTCGCCTGGCGGCTGATTCGTTGCGCCTCAGAGTCCCCTACAGCCTCGGTCCGTTCGGGGTCGCTACGGCCTTTCGCCCCGATCCGGCCCGGGTGGCCGAGCGCGCCGTGGCCATCGCCCGGCGGCTCCACGAGGAGCGGATCGTAGCCCGTTGGGGACAAACCGTCGTTCGCGGGCTCGTTTCGCCGCGTGTCGCCGCCGGCGAGGCCCGGTCCGACAGTGGTCCGACCCCGGGAGCCCTGGTGCCGCTTGCCCCGCAACGCCGCCTGGGGGCCGATGCCGCCACCCAGCTCACCACCGACCTCCTCGGTGACATCGGGGACCTCGGCATCGCCCTCCAGTCGCGCCTCGAGTCGAAGGTGCAGCGCAGTCGCAACGAGCGATGTACCACCGCGCAGCTCACCATTCTTGGCAACAACTGCTTCGGCATCTTTCAGCCGGCCTTCGACTTTCAGTTCAACGTGCGTACGGGTGGCGTCGTCGCCGATCGCGTGTACGTCAATGTCGATTACGACTCGCAACGCGAGTTCGATGCGTCGAACAACATTTCGGTGCGCTATCAGGGCAAGTCGGACGAAGCCCTGCAGACGCTCGAAGTCGGCAACGTCACCTTCCAGCCGCCGGCCTCGCGCTTCCTCACGTCAGGCATCCCGTCGGGCAACTACGGCATTCAGGCCACCGGACAGATCGGCCCCATGCGCTTCACGTCCATCGTGGCGCAGCAGAAGGGCAATGTCTCCAAGGACAACGTCTTCACCATCGGCGAACGCTCGCAGCAGCAGGTCGATCGCGTCATCGAAGACATTCAGGTGGAGACGCGCCGCTTCTTCTTCACCATCGATCCGCGCTCGCTGGGCGGATATCCGAACATCGATCTATTGAATCGGCAGCAGATGCAGCAGTTGGCGGCGTCGCTCCCCGACTCGGTGCGACCGGCGCGACTGTACGTGTATCGCCAGCTCATCGGCGCCGCGAACCAGAATCCGCGCGGTCCGCAGTTCTCGGTGCGTGGCGCGCGCAATCCGTCGCGGCAGATCTATGAAGTATTGCGTGAGAACGTCGACTACTACGTCGATCCCTCGCAGCTCTGGATCGCGCTGGTGCGTCCGCTCAATCCCAACAATGAGCGGCTCGCCGTCGCGTACGAAGTGAACGTGAACGGCACGCCGGGGCGGAATGTGAACACCGGTGGTACGCCCGACATCGAGTTCACCGCCGATCCGCAGTACGCGAATCTGCTCTGGGAGCCCGAACTGCAGCCCACCAACAGCGCGTACTTCCTGCGCGAGCTCAAGTCGGTGTATCGCTTGGGCGGCGAAGATCTGCAACGCGAGTCGATCACGCTCAAGCTCGTGACCGGCACCTCGGGCGATCAGGAGAAGCCGATCAACCCGTCACGCGGCGAAACCTATCTGCAGCTCTTCGGCCTGTCGCAAGCCACCAACTCGGCGGCGTTCGACGTAGAGAATCGCGTGTGGCCGCGCCCCAACGATCCCAACCAACTGGCGTCGTTCGCCGGCGGCAACGGTCAGCAGAAGCTGATCCGCGACTACTTCGTGTTCTATCCGTCGCTGCAGCCGTTCGCGCGCGGTGGACTCGCGCAGCCACTCGCAAATCCGGCCAACGACACGCTGTACCGGTATCCCAACGAGTACCTGTATTCCGCGCAGCGGCCGCAGGCCATCTATCGGATGGTCGCCAGCTATCGCTCGGAGGGCGGTGGCAGCACGCAGTCCATCAAGCTCAGCACGATTCAGGTGCGCCCCAATTCCGAACGCGTGTCGCTCGACGGCCGGCTGCTCACGAAGACCACGGACTACGAGATCGACTATGATCTCGGCATGATCACCTTCAATCGTCCGGATACGCTGTTCGCCACGCCGAGGCAGGTGTCGGTACGCTACGAGGAGAACCCGCTGTTCGTCGCGGCACCCACCACCATTCTCGGGTTTGCGTCACAGTTCCCGCTCGAGAACGGCCAGCTGGCATTCACCGCGATCTCGCAGAGCCAGCGCTCGGGATACAACCGACCGCCGCTCGGGTTCGAGCCGGTCGGCTCGCTGGTCGCCGGCGTGACCGGCAATCTCGCGTGGGATGCGCCGCTGCTTACCCGCGCGCTGGGCAAGCTGCCGTTCAAGCAGAGCGCCACGCCGTCGCGCGTGAGCCTGCAGGGCGAGTTCGCGATGAGCAAGCCGCAGCCGAATGCCGCGGGGCAGGCGTACCTCGAATCGTTCGAGGGCGAGGGTGCGATTCCAGGTATCTCGCTCTCCGAAGGCTCTTGGTACTACAGCTCGCGTCCGTCGCTGGGCAACACGCTGGCGGCCCGCTTCGGCAGCAGCACCTTCTCGGTGAATCGCGCGGCGACGATGGCCTTCCAGAACAACGGTGTCGACGTCGGTGGCAACTTCATTCAGTTCAATATCCAACAGATCGATCCCTCGGTGCGAATTGTGGGCAGCGGTGTGCAGACGTCTGAGCAGCTGCTGTGGATGACGCTGTATCCGCTCAAGACCGGCGGCATTTTTGACTTCGAACCCGGCACGGCGAAGCGCCGGTTTGCCTGGACGTTGGGTGACAACAGTCTCGTGGGTAATACGCCAACGGGACGCCGTTGGCGCTCGCTCCGCACGGTCATCAATCCCAGTGGTGCCGATCTCTCGCGCACCGAAAACATCGAGTTCTTCGCGCTGGTGCAATCCGAACAGGCGAAGGTGAAGCGCAATCCCACGCTCGTGTTCGACTTCGGTGAAATCAGCGAGAACAGCGTGACGTTCGCACCGGAAACGCTCACCGTGAACGCGCCGGTTCGCGCGGGGCTTCCTGCCGACTCCACCTATCGCGGCAAGCGGTTGGTGGGTTTTGATCGCTTCGATTCCGAGCGCGATCCGTTCTCGCGGGCATTCAACGCGGCCGAGAACGACAAAGGCTTGCCTGGCGACGTGGCCGATACGCTCGTGGTCGTGAATCGCACCGGTCCGTCGCCGGTCATCTCTACGCAGAACAAGGTCGCCATCTGCACGCAAGCCGTGCAGATCGTGCAGGTGCTCGGCGACAGCCGTGTCAATTGTGGCGCCCGCAACAACCGGCTCGACGAAGAGGATATCGATCTCGACGGCCAGCTGAACATGCCCAACGCCGCCATCGATCAGGAGCAGTACAAGCGTTTTGTGGTCGACCTCGCAGATACGCGCAACTGGACACGCGTGGGCAAGTGCTATCAGCAGCAGGACTCGACGGTGAACGGCGTGGTCAGCGATTCACTCTGCTGGGTGCAGGTGCGCCTCAATTGGCGCGCGCCGGCCGAAGAGCAGAACAGTCCGAACGACCGGCGCGTGCGCGCGTTGCGGCTCACGATGGTGTCGAGTGCTGAGTCGGCCGACGACGCGTTCGTGCGCGTGGCGCTCACGAGACTCAAGCTGGTCGGCGCGCCGTGGCTGAAGCGTAGCGTCGAGCCCCTGTCGGGGATGGCCGGCGACTCAGCCGGGGTGATTGGCGGCTACGTGATCGCCAGTGTGATTGGCACGCTCGACTCCACGTCGTTGGTGCCGTATACGCCGCCGCCGGGTGTGGTCGAGGCGCCGGAGAACCGGCAAACCGGTTACGAGAACAACCGGTTGCAGGTGAATGAACGCGCGCTTCGGCTGCAGGCCGGCATCCCGGGTCGTCAGTTCCGGCCGTTTGATCGGGCCGAAGCATTCTTTCGCTTCCCGGAAGGCACCAAATCCTTCATGGGCTACAAGACGCTGCGCTTGTGGATGCGCGGCCGTGGCAACGGCTGGGGACAGAACGGTGAGCTGAACGGTTACGTAAAAATCGGCCGCGACGAGAACAATTTCTACATGTACCGCACACCGGTGAATGCCGGTGTCGGGCTCAGTGCGTGGGAGCCCGAGGTGCGGGTCGACTTGCAGAAATTCCAGATCCTGCGTGCGCAGCTCGAGAACAATTTCCTCACCGGCTCCAGCGACTCGGTGTCCTGTTCCGGCGCCGACCTCGAGCTGATTCGTCGCTCGGGGTTGCCGCGTGGCGTGGCGGTGCGGCGCTTCGCCGTGTGTCAGGACGGCTACATCGTGTACAGCGCCGACCCAACGGTCACGCCACCCAATCTGGCCGGCGTGCAGGAAATGGCGGTCGGACTCGTGCGTGTGGACAGTGTGCCGCGTGGCGGCACAGGCCTCATGAGCAACGATACGCTCGAACTCTGGGTCAACGACATTCGCCTCACCGATGTCGTCGATGATATCGGCTTCGCCGGCGAGCTGGGACTGGCGGTGAATGCCGGAGACCTCGCCGACTTCCGCATGAACGTGAGTCGTCGCGATCCCAACTTCCGTCAGCTCAACGAGACCCCGTCGTTCCTCACCACCAGCGGCGTGAGTGTGGGCACCACGTTGCATCTCGAGCGGATGTTGCCGCAACGACTCGGCATCGTCATGCCGTTCAGCGTGGACTATGTGGGCTCCGGCGTCGATCAGCTGTTCATCAATCGCACCGACGTGCGCGCCAGTGGCATTCAGGGGCTGCGCAATCCCAGCGATCGACGTGTGAATTATGCGCTCGCCCTGCGACGGGCCACGCCGATGGGCGGTGGGTGGTACGCACCGCTGGTGAACGGGCTCGCCCTGAACGGCACGTGGTCGAATGCCGCGTCGCAGAGCGCTTTCCAGGAAGCCACCAACAGCGCGTATGCGCTCGGGGCGTCGCTCAATTTGTCCGGCGACCGTCGCGAGTCGAAGTTGCCGCGGGTGGTCGATGCGCTGTTCGGTGTCTTGCCGCGCGGGCTGCGTGAGAGCGAGGCGATTCGAAATTTCCGTGGTCAGCGATTCCGGTGGTCCCCCACGGCGTTCCGGTTGTCGAGCTCCCTGGCGCGCAACGCGAACTCGAGCACGTCGTTTACGAAGGCCGCCGAGTCGCCGACGGACACCGGTCAGGTGGCGAACGGACTCACGCACTTCTGGCAGAATAGCAGCACCCTCGAGTTCCGTCCGTCGGTCGGCCTGACGGCCTCCATGAACGCGCGGCAGCTGCTGGACCTGCGCGATTATCGCACCACGTCGATCCTGCCGGACAGCACCGATCGTGGACAGGCCGCGGCCGCGGAGCGACTACAGTTGCTGGGAACGACCGTGGGGCTCGAGCGCGAACGGTCGCTCACCTCGGCCGTGCTCTTCCAACCCACGCTCGCTGTGTGGCTACGGCCGCGTCTCGACTTCAACTCGACGTTCAACCTGAACAAGGATCCGAACGCGCGCGCGCTGCTGCGGGAGCAAGACTCCGCCGGGGCGTATCGCCTGCCCAAGCGACTGGGGGCGGCGCAGACGTTCAGTACGGGCACCACGTTCGATTTCGGTCGCTTGATCACGTCGCGCACTAAGGAGAAGACGCTGAGCAATCGGCTGGGACGGATGTTTGCCCCGATCGATGTGTCGTGGCAGCAGAGTCTCACCTCGAACTACGACAACACCGCCTTCATTCCCGGTTGGGGCTACCAGCTGGGGCTGGGTGGTCTTCAGTCGTTTCGCGGACTCGACTCACGGCTGGCCACCACGGCCGGACGGCTGCGTCGCGCCACCGCCACGGGTGCGTTGAACTTGCCCTTCTCGCTCACCGTGCAGTCGCGCTTCGAGAACGGCACGACCGAAACGTGGACGCGTCGCACGTTCGATGGATTCCAGGCCGTGATTACGAGTACGCAGTTGGTGAAGCCCGACTACTCCGTGCGCTGGAGCTGGCGGCCCGTGCGTCTGCGGAAAGTGATCACGATGCTGAACGTGAACGGGCGCTATCTCGTGAGTGAACAGGAAACGATGATCCCCAACGAAACCGGCGGCTTGGCCGATCGCAGCCGGACCACGGCCCGCAGTCAGCCGCTGTCGGGCGCGATCACCTGGGCCTTTCTGGGCGGACTCACCACCAACGCGTCGCTCGATCGCACGCACCGCGAAGACAGCCGCCCGGGTTCGCTCACGAACCTCGACTCGCGGCGCGTCTCGTTCGACGTGGCAAGGCGCTTCAAGGTGCCGAAACGGTTCACCACCCGGAACGCCACCGTGCGCACGTCGCTGTCGTATCAGAGCGAGCAGTCGCAGTCGATCGTGCAGGGGTCCTCGTCCACCACCGCGGCTGGTGACGTGGTCACGATCCCCCCCTCGGTGCTCACGGATAACGGCCGTCGCGCGTTCAACTTCAACGCCGATACCGATCTCTCGGAGCTGCTCACCTTCAGTCTCACGGGATCACGGGTCGTCAACTTCGACCGCAACTACAACCGACAGACGTCGAACCTGATCTTCAGCGCGGTGCTGCAGCTCCGCTTCTTCGCAGGTGATCTGAAGTAGCTCCCGTTTTGGGCGCGCACTATATAGATGATGCCGGCGTCGCGCGGGTTACCGCGCCGTCGTGGACCATTGGTACCGTGGCTCCATGCCCACGCCCGCGGAACGCCAGGCTCTCCTGTTTCTCGCTGCCGTTGCCGTCATTGGCGGCGGTGTGCGGGCAGCCGGCACGCGGTCACTCGCCCGGGAGGTCGCTCGGGCCGAGCGTGGGGTGGCGCCCAGCGCGGACTTGGCCACCCGCGCTCTTGACGCCCAGATCGCGGCGGTCGACTCCGCCCGCCGACGCGTGCGGGCACCGAAGGCCAACGCTCGTACGCGAGCAGCTCGGACGATCATGGAGCCGACACGCTCTCAAGGACGACTGCCGAATCCGGTCCTGTCGATCGACGTGAACGCCGCGTCGGCCGCAGAACTGGAGCGGCTGCCTCGCGTCGGACCGGCGCTCGCCGCCCGCATCGTCGCGTGGCGCGAGGCGCACGGTCCGTTCGAGTCGATGGAAAGCCTCCGTCACGTGCGTGGCATCGGGCCGGCGACGGCACGGATGCTCGCTCCTCTGGTGACGTTTTCCGGACGGCACAGTCCATTACAAAGTGAGGCGCCTGCCTCGTCGTTCCCGCGCTCGCCGTTCCTGTCCTAGCCGAAATTTGTGTATATGGTTGCTCCTGTTTCCCCTCTCGCCGGTCGAGCCGCCGAACGGCTCGGTGACCTCCTCGTCAAAGAGGGGCTCCTTACGCATGACCAATTGGCGAAGGCGCTGCAGGAGCAGGCAGGCGCGCCGGGCCAACGCATTGGGGTGACCGTCGTCAAGCTGGGGTTCGTGCCGGAAACGGAGGTCGTGCGCATGCTCGCCCGCCAGTATCGCATGCCGGCCGTCGATCTTGCGCGATTCGAGTTGGATACGCGTCTGCTCAAGCTGATCCCGGCGGAGCTGGCGTCCAAGCACACCGTGCTGCCGCTCAAGCGCGACGGTCGACAGCTCACCGTCGCCATTGCCGATCCGACTGCGATGTCGGTGATCGACGATCTCAAGTTCATCACGCGCTATGATATCGTGCCCGTCCTGGCGGGCGAGTACTCGATGCGCGCGGCGATCGAGAAGTACTATGAAGCGAATGAAGGGAACATGCAGTCGCTGCTGCTGGACATCGCAGCGGCCGAGGAAGACGATGTAGAGATTCTGGAGGCGCAGGAAGAGGCGCAGGATGCGAGTGTGCTGGCGGCGCTGGTGGATGAAGCGCCCGTCGTCAAGCTGATCAACGCCATCCTTGTCGACGCCGTTCACAAGGGCGCGTCGGACATTCACTTCGAGTGCTTCGAACACGAGCTGCGGGTACGCTACCGCATTGACGGCGCGCTCGCCGAAGTCATGAAGCCGCCCCTCAAGATGCGCGCGGCCTTGATCTCGCGATTCAAGATCATGGCGTCGCTGAACATCGCCGAACGGCGCGTGCCGCAGGACGGCCGTATCAAGTTGAAAGTCGGCAAGAAGGTCATCGACTTCCGCGTGAGCGTGCTGCCCACGCTGTTCGGCGAAAAGGTCGTGCTCCGCATTCTCGACAAGGGCAACCTCACCCTCGATCTCGAGAAGTTCGGGATCGAGCCGCGCGCCGAGCGCGAGTTGATGGAAGCGATCTCGAATCCGTACGGCATGGTGCTCGTGACCGGTCCCACCGGCTCGGGTAAGACCACCACGCTGTATTCGGCGCTCTCGAAGATCAATAACGGCGATACGAACATCATGACTGCCGAGGATCCCGTCGAGTATAACCTCTTCGGCATCAATCAGGTGCAGGTGCGCACCGACATCGGCATGACCTTCGCCGCGGCGCTGAAGGCGTTCCTGCGTCAGGACCCGAACGTCATCATGGTCGGTGAAATCCGAGACTTGGAAACGGGCGGCATCGCCATCAAGGCGGCGCTCACCGGCCACATGGTCATGAGCACGCTGCACACGAATTCGGCGCCGGAGACAATTACCCGCTTGCTGGACATGGGGCTCGAACCCTTCAACGTGGCGTCGGCGCTCAACCTGATTCTGGCGCAGCGACTGGTGCGTCGGATCTGCAGTAAGTGCAAGGTGCGGTACGAGCCCGACGCGGCCGAATTCGCCGGTGCCAAGGTCAAGGCCAGTACCACGTTGCGCGAGCTCAAGTTCACCGACGAAGCGCTCAACAATGCCCGGTCGCGCGCTACGCCGGAAGCCGTGCCGTTCCTGACGAATCTGTCGCTCGATACCACGATCGGCGAGCTGCCGTACTTCAAGGGACACGGTTGTGACGCCTGCGGCGGTACGGGGCTCAAGGGCCGTCAGGGTCTGTACGAGGTGATGTTCCTGACCCAAACGCTCAAGAAGTTGGTGATGCAGAACGCCGACGTGCAGGTGCTGCGCAACGCGGCCATCGACGAGGGCATGCTGTCGCTCCGCATGGACGGCTGGCTCAAGGTGCTCAAGGGCGTGACCACGCTCGATCAGGTCATCCGTGAAACAGCAAGCTGAGTTCGTGTGACAGTGGGGTTTCCTCTCCACTGGAACGCTCGTCCATCTCCGGGACGCCAACGGGCGCCCCGTTCACGACTGCCCGCACGATGACTGCTCCCACTCAGACCCCTGTATCCCTGCGCACTCTGCTCGATGAAATGATCGAGCGGGGGGCGTCCGACTTGCATATTTCCGCCGGCGACCGGCCGAAGATGCGGGTCGATGGCGATATCGTGAACTCTGGGATCGAACATGTGCTCACGCCCCGGGACACGCTGCAATTGGCGTACTCGGTGCTCACGGAAAATCAGAAGAAGCGATTCGAGATGGAGGACGAGCTCGACTTCTCGTTCGGCATCGCGAATTTGTCGCGCTTTCGTGGGAACGTGTTCAAGCAGCGCGGCTGTGTGAGCATGGTGATCCGGTGCATTCCGTTTCACATCAAGACGTTCGATGATCTCAGTCTCCCGCCGGTGATCGCCGGATTCGCCGACCGTCCGCGCGGCCTCGTGCTGGTGACCGGCCCCACCGGCTCGGGCAAGAGCACCACGCTCGCCGCCATGATCGACAAGATCAACACCGAGCGCCGCGGGCACATCATCACCGTCGAAGATCCGATCGAATTCATACATCGGCATCGCAATTGTATTGTCAATCAGCGCGAAGTCGGCGCCGACACCAAAAGCTTTGCGTCGGCCCTCAAGTACGCGCTGCGTGAAGACCCCGACGTCATTCTGATCGGCGAAATGCGCGACCTGGAAACGATTCAGGCCGCGCTCACGATCGCCGAAACGGGTCACTTGGTGTTCGCCACGTTGCACACCAACAGCGCGGCCGAAGCGATCAACCGCATCATCGACGTGTTCCCGGCGCATCAGCAGAGTCAGGTCCGTGCGCAGCTGGCGTTCACGCTAGAGGGCATCATTACGCAAGTGTTGCTCCCCAAGGCTACCGGTCGCGGTCGCGCGATGGCGGCAGAGATTCTGGTGATGACGCCCGCTATGCGCGCACTCATCCGCGACGACAAGGTGCACCAGATCTACTCGCTCATGCAGGCGGGCAAAAAGTACGGCATGCAGACGATGAACGATGCGCTGTACCAGCTGTACGTGTCGCGTCAGGTGAGCGCCGACGAGTGCACGCGCGCGTCGGGCGATCCCAGCGAGTTCCTGCGCATGATCGGCAAAGGACCGACCGACGACAATCTTTCGGCGCCGGGCAAAAGCTCCGGCGATCGCGCCGTGGTCGGTGGCTTGCCTCGCCGGTAAGTCCTGCCATCGCATGTCCTGACACCGTTGTAGTGGTTCTCCGCACTTTGACTCCCTGACACGATGCCTACGTTCACCTACACCGCGCGCAGCACGAAGGGCGAGCTGAAATCGGCCACGATCGACGCGCCCAGTCGCGATGACGCGGTCGCCCAGCTACGCCGCCAGCGCCTCACGATCATCAAGGTCGACGAGTCGCGATCGACGCCGAAGAAGACCGGTGGATCGATCGGCATGCGCGACATCGTGATTTTTACGCGACAGTTCTCCACCATGATCAACGCCGGCCTGCCGCTGGTGCAGGCCCTCGACATTCTGGCCCGTCAGAGTGAGAACAAGGCGCTGGCCGCGGTTGTGCGTGAAGTCGTGTTCGACGTGGAGTCGGGCAACACGGTCGCCGATGCCATGCGTAAGCATCCCAAGGCGTTCAGTGATCTGTACATCAACATGGTGGCCGCCGGTGAAGCGGGTGGTATCCTCGATACCATCCTGAACCGCCTCGCCGTCTTCATGGAAAAGAACGACGCCCTCGTGCGCAAGGTGAAGGGCGCCATGATCTACCCCACGGTCATTCTCTGCGTGGCGGCGTTGTGCGTGGTCATTCTGCTGTGGAAGGTCATCCCGGTCTTCAGCAGCATGTTCGAGAGTGTGGATATGGAACTGCCGCTCCCGACCAAGGTCGTGGTTGGGCTGTCGCACTTCCTGACCAGCTATTGGTGGGGCATCCTGATCACGGTTGCCGGCTCGGCGTACGCCACGAAGCAATTCTATGCTACGCCGCCCGGACAGCTGCTCATCGACAAGCTCCTGCTCAAGGTGCCCGTGCTTGGCGATGTCCTCCGCAAGTCGGCGGTGTCGCGCTTCACCCGCACACTCGGCACGCTGATCTCATCCGGTGTAAGCATTCTGGATGGTCTCGAAATCACCGCCCGCACGTCGGGTAACCGCGTGGTGCAGGACGCCGTCATGAACAGCCGCGCCAGCATTGCGGGTGGTGATACCATCGCCGGCCCACTGCAGAAGTCGGAAGTGTTCCCGCCCATGGTGATCAGCATGATCGCCGTCGGCGAACAGACCGGCGGTCTTGACGAAATGCTCACCAAGATCGCCGACTTCTACGATGACGAAGTCGACGCCGCGGTCGGCGCCTTGCTGTCGCTGCTCGAGCCGATCATGATCGTCTTCCTCGGTGTGGTGGTGGGCGGTATGATCGTCGCGATGTACCTGCCGATCTTCGATATGGTGAATGCGGTGAAGTAAGGGGCGCCTTTTGTGCTGCGGTTTCCCCTGTGGACACCGGGGTTCAAGTGGATCCGAAAGCGGCGGTGACCATCGAAGGTCACTGCCGCTTTTCGTTCCTCGGTCGCGCCGGTCGGCCCCATCGGGCGTTTCCCGATGCAGACCGAACCGTGAAGTATCCGTGACGTTTCACCGGCAGATCCTGCGCATTTTAGGGATCTATGCTCGTTCGACACGGTCTCGCCATGCCACGCTCTGTTCGACCTTCCCGACTGTCGTTGCCGACGCTCTACTGCGTGGTGGTCGCTTGCTCATGTGCCGTGCGATGACGGGCAGCACGCCGTACCTGGGAGCGGGCCGCCGCGTCGGCGTCCTCCGCCGCGGCGTCAAGATCGCTGCGCGCGTGACAGTGGTCGTTTCCGCCGTGAGGGGCCCGACACGCGGACCCGTTCACCGTCTGCGCGGGGCTGGGCGGATCGTCGCGGTCACCATTGCGCTGCTCGCGCCCAGTCTGCTTACGAGCCAGCCCAAGCCCGCGACGTTGCCGGCGGTGTCGGTCGTAGGAACGACGCCTGGGGCGCTCGATGGGATTCCCGGTGCCGCGACGGTGGTGGACTCCACGCGCCTCGTGCGGCTCAAGCCGCTCAGCGTGAAAGAGGTACTCCGTACGATCCCCGGAATTCACGTGGTCGATGAAGACGCGTTCGGACTCAACCTCAATATCGGCATGCGCGGATTACCACCGCGCCGCGCACAGCGCGTGCTCCTGCTCGAAGATGGCATGCCGATCCACCTCGGTCCTTACAGCGATCCCTCCGCGCACTACCATCCGCCCGTCGACGCGCTCGAGCGCGTCGAGGTCGTGAGAGGCTCGGCCCAGATTGCCTTCGGGCCGCAAACGGTGGGTGGCGTGATCAATTTCGTGCGACGCGCGCCTCCCCTGCGACCCACCGCGCGCGTCACGCTCGATGGAGGCTCCCGCGCCTTCGCCGCCGGACGCTTGGCGCTTGGCGGCACCTGGCGGGGCGTTGGGCTGTCGGCGGATGTGGCCCGTCGCGAGGGCGACGGTACGCGCGACGGACAGCATCACCGGATCGATGATCTCACGCTCCGCACGGTCTTCCCGGTCGGCTCCGCACAGCGCGTTGCCGTCACCGTCGGCCTTTATCGTGAGGCATCGCGCTACGGTGAGGCGGGACTGTCGCAGGACGAGTTCGAGCGGAGCCCATTTCAGAACCCATTGCCGAACGATGTGTTCGATCTCACGCGGCAAGCCGTTCAGGCGGTGCACTCCGTAAACATCGGCAGTGCCACCCTACGGACACAGGCATACGCGCAACGCATCGAACGCACGGCGTGGCGTCAGGCCAGCACCTCCGCCGACCGATTGGGGAACGCCGCGTTCGAGCGTGCGTTTCGCTGCGCCATCGGCGCCACGTCGGTGAACCAATGCGGCAACACGGGCCGTCCACGCACGTACTATTTTGTCGGGCTCGAACCGCGCCTCTCGCTGCCGCACGCGATGCTCGGTGGCCGCGCCATGCTCGAGGCGGGTGTGCGCGTACATGATGAGCAGATGCGCCGCCAGGAGCGCGCGGGCGATGGGCCGTCTGCGCGCAGTGGGGTGCTCAGCCGTGACAACGAGATCGACACACGGGCGTTCGCCGCGTTCGTTCGCGAGCAGCTACACGCGGCGGGCGTGACGATCACGCCCGGGGTGCGCGTGGAACACGTGCAGTCCACCCACACTAACCGGCTACTCGGCCGCAGTGCGACGGACGCGTACACCGAGCTGCTGCCGGGGCTCGGCCTCTCTTGGATGGCGCCCGTTCCAGCGGGCATTGCGCTGACGGTGCTCGGCGGCGTTCATCGCGGGTTCGCGCCGCCGCGTCCGGCCGATGTGCTCAATCCTGTGGTCGGCGAGAGCATTGTGCAGGTGGATGCCGAGGTCAGTTGGACCAGTGAGCTCGGTGCGCGTCTCCAGCTGCGCGACGTCGCACAGGTGGAGGCGACGCTGTTCCGTCTCGACTATGACAATCAAGTCGTGAGCGGTGGGCTCGTTGGCCTTGGCCAACGTTTCGTCAACGCGGGTCGCACGCTGCATGCGGGTGCGGAGGTGGCCGCGTCCGTCGCGGTCGATCGTCTGCTCGACGGCGACTGGTGGCCCAGCCGCCGAGGGGCGCTCACGGCCGACGTGGCGTTGACGTATGCGCCCGTCGCGCGATTCGCCAATGATCGCGCCAGCACCGTCGACGCCACCCGGTCGGTGATCGGGCGTCGATTGCCCTTTGCGCCACGTCACGTCGTGCACGCCGGTGCAGGCTGGTCCTCACCGGGCGGTGTCAGCGTGCGCCTCGATGGGGATGTCGTGACGTCGCAGTTTTCGGATGACCTCAATACCCGCGCGCCTTCCGCGCAGGGTCGCCGCGGGCTGTTGCCGGGCTATGTCGTTCTCAATGCCGCGCTTCGCGCCCCACTGCGTGCCGGACGGACGTCGTCGGTGGTCACGGCGACCGTCAAGAACATCGCGAATCGCGTGTACATCACAGACCGCCAGGAAGGGATCATGACCGGCATGCCTCGTCTTCTGACGCTAGGGCTCGAACTGGGCTTCCAGTAGGGCGTTGGCGGGGACCGCGGTCTATTTTGTCGGGGTACCCCTAACAGGATTCCCAATGCGCGTCCGTTTTCGCCGATTCGCGATCCGCACCGCTCCAACCGTTTCGGTGGCCGTGTCGGTGGCCGTGTCGGTGGCCGTTTCGGTGGCCGTGTCGGTGGCTCTGTCGCTGGCCCTGACCGTCGCCGTGCCTACCTTGCTGTCCGCCCAGCGCCGACCGGGCGTGGCGATGGGCTTCTACACGACCACAGGGCTGGTAACCGGCGAGGTCGAAGGCGGCTCTGTTACCTCCAGCACGGCGCTGGCCTCGTCGCCGTCGTTCGAGGCCTCCTTCCTGCTCACCGCGCCGCTCAAGAAACTGCCCAAGCGCGCATGGATCGCCGGCGTCCGCGCCCGTGCGCTCGCGCTGGGGGACAACGACTACTGCTCGGTGAGACCCGAGCCCGGCGGCTGTCGGATTCGCCGCTTCGACGAGCGGGCCGCGCTGCTGGCGGGCGGCGCGTTCGACATCCGGTCCACCGTGTTGCGCGCGCTCGTCGGCCCGGCGCTCTTCCGGGTGGAAGAGCAGGGCACGCGAATCGGTACGCAGATTCGTCTCGACTTCGCGTCGCCGCGTCTGCGCGGCCCCACCCCCACGCTCTTCTACAGCGGCACGTTTTTGGGCAGCCAGCGCGGCGAGTCGGTCGTGATCAGTACGATTGGCGCGGGCTTCCGCTGGGTGCGCAAGCGGTAGATTCCCCGCATGGATCGAAACGCGCCTTGCCCCTGCGGCTCCGAAAAGAAATTCAAGAAGTGTCACGGCGCCGCCGTGCCCCCCGAAGCGGCCGCGCTGCCCGCCGCCGCGCGCGCCGAATGGCTCCGTGGCGACGTGGTGCTGCAGCGCCAGAAGCGCGTGGGGCAGGAACTGCTCGACTGGGCGGAGAAGAAGCTGACCGCCGAGTGGATCGACAAGTCGCTCGACGCGTGGGGGATGAAGGAGGACGAGGACGTTGACGAAGGCGTCGCCGACCTGTTCACCACCTGGTCGCTTTTCAACTACGAACCCACCGCACTCGGCAAGCCCGTCGCCGCCGCGTGGCTCGATGACGCCGCCGGCAAGCGGGCCGACGCCGACACGCGCGCGCTGGTGAGCGCGGCGATGCGCTCACCGCTCGGGCTGTGGGAGGTCGAAACCGTCGAAGCCGGCGTCGGCGCCACGATCACCGATCGACTCAGCAACACCACCTGTTTCGTGCACGAGCCCGATCTCACGCATGACCTCGGCCCCAGCGAGTTCGTGCTGGCGTACGTCATCGAGGCCGACGGCGTGCGCGTGTTCTCTGGACTGCACGCCGACACGCTGGTGATTGTCGACGCGAAGGAGCTGCTGGCCGATATCTGTGCCGATGCCGGCGTCAGTGCGGCGCCGCTTCCCGCCGAGCTGCAGCGGGATCCCGCGTGGCAGGTGCGGCTCTCGCGGCGGTTTTCGGAGACGGCCGAGGCGAGTTACGGTGACGATGTGGGTGATGATGACGGTGAAGACGCCGGGCCGATCTCCCGCGGCGTTACCTGACGATCAGATTGTTTACGACGGTGTAGTCCGGCGCCTTTGTTTTGGCGACGACTTCGGCACGGGCCTTCTGCGCTTCGCTCTTCACGCTGCTGTTCAGCGTGACGGTCTTCGAGTCCCTGTTGGTGTTCACATTGATGTCGCTGGCGTCCACCGTGGCATCCGCCATCAACGCCATCTTCACGTCGGCGGTCTCGGCCGCTGCGTCCATCGATCCGCCTACGTTCGCCGCCGCGTCACTCGAGGCGTCGGCCGCGTTCTTGGTGTCTTCCTTGGCGCCATCAGCAGTGTTGCGGTACGCGGTGGCGATGGCCATCGTGCTGGCTATCAGCAGGTGGGTGATTCGTGACATTATTGACTCCGGTTCGCTGAAGGATCGAATACATTCGTGGCCTCAGCGATTCCTTGTGCAACAGCCGTGCCGACGCATCGCCCATGGTGCAATCGGTGCCGGGAAGGAGCGCCACAACGAGCCGGGTTCGCTACACGCCACCGAGCGCGAGTATCCCGAGCGCGAGTAAGTTGAACGAGCACAGTGGCGTGTCTCTTTCCGCCGTCCTCCCCCGCTACCCTGCCGCCATGCTCATCGACTCGCATCATACGGACGACTCCGTCACCCTTCGTCTGTCGGGGCGTCTGGACGGCTCGACGGCGCCGCTTTTTGCACAGGCGCTGGCACAGGCGCTGGAGTCGGCGCTGCAACGGGGCGGCATGACAACGCTGGTGCTCGACCTTGACGCCTGCACGTACGTATCGAGCGCTGGACTTCGGGAAGTGCTGCGGGCGCAGAAGCTGCTTGCCGAGCGCCAGGGCCGCGTGCAGGTCACCAACGTGAGCCGCGACGTGCTGCACGTGCTCGAGCTCACCGGCCTCGCGAGCATGTTGACGGTGGTGCCCAAGGTGCGGGAGATCAGCATTGACGGGCGTGAGCTGATGTCGGCGGGTGTGTGCGGGGAGTGCTATCGGTTGGACAGCGAGACCATCGTCAAGCTGTATCACGAGGGCGTGGCTCCCGAGATCGCCGCGCAGGAGAAGGCGTTTGCCAAGGCGGCCTTCGTGTTGGGGGTGCCAACGGCCATCTCGTACGACGTCGTCTCGTGCGGCACGCGCACCGGCATCGTGTACGAAATGCTCGACGCGCAGCTGTTCAGCACGGTCATTCGGAATGATCTGGACAACATCGACCGCCATGCGGCAACGCTGGCGCAGGTCGCCAAAACCATCCACGCCACGCCGGCGGATCCGGCCGTGTTCCCCGATCTCAAGGCGCGATTCCGCGGCTACTTCGACGCCATGGATTTCTTCTTGTCCGCCGAGGAGATTGGGTTTCTGCACGAGCGGCTGGCTGATGTTCCCGACGCCGATACCTGCGTGCACTTCGACATCCACTCCAGCAATATCATGATCCGCGACGGCGAGCCGGTCATCATTGACATGGGTGACTTCTCGCGCGGCAGCTATCTGTTCGATGTCGGCCTGCTGTGTACGATCTACGGCGTTCCCGAGCTGGGGATCAGCGAACTGGCCACCAAGATTCCCGCCGACGCGGGCGTTGCCCTCTGGGAGCGCTTTTTGGCGCATTACTTCGCCGACAAGCCGGCCCACGAGTTGGCGTACTTCAATCGCAACCGCGATTTCTTTGCGTCGCTGCGCCTGATTTACACCATCACGTTCCTGCCGAAAATGCGGGACGCGTGCGTGGCGATGATCCAAGACACGCTCATGCCGCGCATGCGGGCGGCGGCGCTGCTCGCGCCCTCCTGATCACACCGGTTCGCCTTGTCTCATGCCCATCTTTGATCTCAGTGTCCCCATCGAGGACACGCCCAGCGAGCCTCTCCCCCTGACGGTCACGCATCAGACGCATGGCGAGTCGGCGCCGGCCATGGCGGCCATGCTCGGTGCGACGGTTGACGATCTCCCCGACAGGCAGGGGTGGGCCAACGACTTCGTGAGCATGAGCTCGCACAACGGCACGCATGTCGACGCGCCGTTTCACTACTTCCCCACCTGCGGTGGCGTGCCAGCGCGCACCATTGACCAGATGCCGTTGGAGTGGTTTTACGGCGACGGCGTGGTGCTGGACTGTTCGGCCCTGCCGCGCGGTGCGTCGATCGGCGTGGCCGATCTCGAAGCGGCGCTGGCGCGTATCGGATACGCGCTCAAGCCGCACGACATCGTATTGATTCGCACCGACGCCGACCGGTACTGGGGGAGCGCCGAGTACTTCGAAGCGGGGGCTGGTGTGTCGGCGGCGGCCACGCGCTGGCTGATCGGGCAGGGCATCCGCGTGATGGGGATCGACGCGTGGGGATGGGACCGGCCGTTCTGGGCCACGCGCGAGGAATTCGCCCGCACGGGTGAGGCCGCGTGTCTCTGGGAGGCCCACCGGGTCGGGATGGACCTCGAGTACTGTCACATCGAGAAGCTGGCCAATTTGCGCGCGCTGCCGGCGCCGTTCGGCTTCACGGTGGCCTGCTTCCCGGTCAAACTCACCCGCGGCAGCGCGGGGTGGAGTCGCGTGGTCGCGATCTTCCCGTAACGGCGGCGGGTGTGGCGGGCGGGAGGCCGCCGTGCCGGTGGGGCGCAATCCGCCTGCCTAAGCGGGCGCGTGATCCGGGAATTGGGAGTAGTGTGCCGGTAGATCCGTGAACTCTCCACCGCAACTTGGGCATGTCGGAGCTTTGGCATTCCCGCCCACGATCCCGTCCATTTCGTCGTCGCGCAGTGGCTTCTCGGCCTCGTCCACCGTGGGGGTGTTGTCGTGCTCGGTCATGGGTCTCGCTCGGTAGAAGAGTGATGTCCAGCGGGAGTTGTCGTGTCGGCGTGCCGGTGCGTCTTCTGCACTTCCCAAAGCGTATCGCGACGTGCCGTGCTTCGGTAAGGGGACGTCCGCCGCCCCCGCCGCACGCCACTCGTACGTCATCACCGCGTCAGCCGCACCCCGACCACCACCACCCCGACCACCACCACCCGATCCCCCCGCGACGGACCGGTGGCCGAAGCGGGGCCAGTAATAGTGGCGTCCACGGCAGGGCCTTCCCAAACGATGCCGCCGGCGAGCGGAGCGATCCTTGGCCGCTCACCGTGAAGCCGTCGCCAGCAGCAACGCGAGGTTAGCTGGCGCCGCGGGGCGTGCTACCGCTCATCTCCGGCCACGGGCGCACGATCCTTCACCTTCTTCAGCACGCGCCGGAGCGCCGTCTTCGAACCGCGCGCGGCGCGCGCCTCCAGATACTCGCTGGTCAACAGCGCGGACATCTTCTCGGCGAGCGAGGTCGCGATCAGTTGGTTGATCGAAATGCCCTCCTGCTCGGCGAGGGCGCGCGCCTGCGCGTGCAGAGACTCGGACAAGCGGAGACTGATCGTGCTCATGCGTCCTCCTGAAGGCGGGCCAGAAATTGGCCGGGGGTGAGCGTCTGGATGCCGAACTGCTCGACACCCGTGAAATCGCGCGTGTTGAACGTGACGATGAACGGGCACTGCGCCTCGACCGCCACTTCGAGCACCATGTCATCGTTCGCGTCGCGCAGGAACGGACGCCAGAGATAGAAGATCTTCCGATGATGCGCCTGCGCACACACGAAATCGATCACCGCATCGACGTCGGCGTGCGTCAGGCCAAGCTCCCGCGCCTGGCGTCGGGCGACGGCTTCGTACTCCAGCACGAGCGGCACGGAGATACTGATCTCGAACGCGTCCTCGGCCAGCAGTTCTAGCAACGCGAACGTCGCGCCTCGCCGCGAGCGAAGACCGGCGATCAGGACGTTCGTGTCGAGGATGACGTGTGGCTTCGCCATGGTATCATATACGATACCACATAGCTTTCCGATCGGCAACGCGGGCGACGCGCCTCGGCGGTCCGCGGGCCTCGCCCGGGTTACCTCCGGCGCGTCAGCCAGTGAAGCGGCGGCCACGCGCTGGCTGATCGGGCAGGGCATCCGCGTGATGGGGGCCGACGCGTGGGGATGGGACCGGCCGTTCTGGGCCACGCGAGAGGAATTCGCCCGCACGGGCGAGGCCGCGTGTCTCTGGGAGGCCCACCGGGTCGGGATGGACCTCGAGTATTGTCACATCGAGAAGCTGGCCAACTTGCGCGCGGGGTGGAGCCGTGTGGTCGCGATCTTCCCGTAACGGCGGCGGGTGTGGAGGGCCGTGCCGGGAAGAGCGGTACGCCGTGCCAGCCGCAGACCCTACTTCTTACGGCACCTTTGCGGAGTACCTTTGCGGTCCCTTCAGGTTATTACTGCCGAGTGGACAGCTGTCCGTGTGGTCTGCAGAATCTCCGAGGACGGCATTGCAGAAGCCGCAACGTTCTTCAATTCCCCCCGCGATCGCGTCAAGTTCGTCGTCGCTCAGCGGCCCCTCGGCCTGGTCCGCTGTCGGTGCGTCGTCGTGCTCGGTCATGCATCTCGCTTGGTAGAAAGGATGTGTTCAGCGGGACGCCGCGGACTACGCTACCGGAGCGGCTCCCGAACACCGCGGCAACGTCGCACGTGAGCGCCGTCATGGTAAGAGCGGAACGCCGCACGCCTCATCGGCGTCATCCGTCCTCCGACCATCAGCAGGATGCGTTCCGGTGGTCCCCGGGTGGCCGATCCCGCGCACCCTGTTAGGCCGCGGCCCGTCACATTACCGTTCCCCTTTCTCAACGGTAACGTCGCCGCCTCTCGTCCCCTCCTTCGTGACCCACGTGTTAACTTTCACCCAACGGCGGCAAGACGGCGTCGGCATCATGGCCGTGGCGGGACGCGTTGATCCCACCACTGTAGCGGAGTTCGAAGCCGGCCTCCAGGCGCTGCTGCCCGACGTCGGCTACAAAGTGGTGCTCGATCTGACCAACGTGGCGTTCGTGAGTAGCCTCGGCCTGCGTGTGCTCATGACGACGCTCGTCCTCGTGCGCGCCAAGCAGGGGGCGCTCGTGATCTGTGGACTCAACGACGACCTCACCACGCTGTTCCGCATGTCGGGATTCCTGGGATTGTTCGACGTGACCGCCACCGAAGCCGACGCGCTCGCGACCCTCGCCGGCTAAGCCACAGCGCGTGCGCCATCCATTGCGTCGCCGCCCTGCGCGATGCTCACCCCTGCACTTCGTTCATCATGGCCCTCGAGATTTCCGTCGACGCCGACCTGCTGATCCTCTCCGGGCGCCTCGACGCGGCCGGCGCGATCGCCCTCGATGCCTGGAAGGCCGAGGCGGCCACTGTGCCCGCCCTTTGGGATCTGCGGGCGCTGGCCTTCATCTCGAGCTTGGGCATCCGGAGTCTGATTACGCTCGACCGTCGCGTGCGAGCGGCCGGGCAGCGCGTGCAGGTGGTGTACGTGGAGGAATCGTTCGTGGCCGACGTGTTGTCCTCGGCGGGCCTCACCTCCCAGTGGCCCATGCACACCGATCTCGCGTCTGCACGCGCCATGCAGCAGGGAGGCGCGCCAACGGCGCCCGCGGCCGCGTGGACTGGGGCCGCGGGTGATCGCTATCAGCGCACGCCGGCCAAGGGGCTGGGACGCGCGTCGCGCTTTCAGACGGCTCCCGACGCCCCCCCAATGCTGGTGCGCTTCGACGAACTGGGGCTGGCGTTCGGTGTGGGCGGATTCGGCTCCGACTCCGCCGATGAACCGGCGTCGGCGCTCGTCGCCACGGGGCAAACCGTGCTGGTGCACACCGCCGACGGACTGACCGACCTGCTCGACACCGTGACGCCCGCCACCACGTTCGCCTGCATCGCCGAGGCGGTGCGGCTGGAACTCGACGACGCGGAACGGTGGGACGCCCAGGGCGACGTCACGTGGGGGCACCTGCGCCCCGACCTACAGGCGCAGGCAGCCACCGCCGGCAACGGGCCGTGGGCCGCCGGCGCACTGGCCATGTGGGACGACCGGCCATGCGTGCTCCTGATGTTCGCACCCATCGGCGAGGCGCTGCGCGTGGTCGCGCTGCGCGCCGTGGCCGACGCGAGCACCGCGCCGCAAGCGGGCGGCGCGATCACGCTGGCCGAGGCCGCGGCCGCACTGGCCCGCGGCGATGAGGCGGAGATCTGCTGGCCCAATGACGACACCACGCTGCGCGCTGTCCGCGTGTGGTTTGCCCCAACGCCCACCATTGCAGACGGCGGCGCGCACCGGCTGGTCATCGACGCGGCCGAGCCGGTGTCGGACGCGTGGGAGCGGATCATCCGCTCCACCTTTACCGACGAGGCCCGCGTGAAGTTGCGCCGCCTAACCGGCGGGTTCATGGCGTCCACCTTCGCTACCGACACGCACGACCGGCACGGCCGGCGTACGCTGCCCAGCGTGCTGAAAATCAGCCCGCGCGCGGTGACGGCACGCGAGGAGGCGGCGTATCGCCAGTACGTGCGGCCGTTCATTCTGAATAACGCCACCGTGCTCATGGCGCAGGCCGTGCACGGCGAGTACGCGGGGCTGCGTTACAACTTTTTGGGCATCACCGGCGCCGAGTCGCAGCTGCAACCGCTGGAGTCACTGTACGTCGGCGACACGCCGGCGGAGGCCACGACGGCCATCCGGCAGACGCTCACGAACGTGCTGCGGCCGTGGTATGGACAGGCCGTGGTGGCGCCGGTGCATCCGTTCGCCGACCACGATCCGCGGGTGTTGTTCACCGACTTGCCTGCCGTGGCGCAGGAGGTGCTGGGGATCGATCTCAATGCCCCGCGTATCGAGTGTCCGCCGCTCGGGCGCAGCGTCCTCAACCCGTACCATTTTCTGCAGCACCGGTGGGACGCGCTGCGCGGGTATACCGCATCGTGGGCCACGTCGATCACGCACGGCGACCTCAATCTCAACAACGTGCTGGTCGACGAGCGGCGCAACATCTACGTGATCGACTTTTCCGAGACGCGGGTGCGCAACGTGGCGGCCGACTTCGCGCGTCTCGAGGCGATCTGCATGATGGAGCACACGCGGCTCGACCACGACGACGATCCGCGCGCGGTGCTCACGCAGGTGGCCCGTTCGCTCGAGGGGGCCATCTGGACGCCGCCTGCCGCCGACGCGTCGGCGGAGCCTATGCTGGCGCGCGCGGCGGCGCTGGCGATCGACGTGCGTGGGCTGGCGGCGCAGCGTGTGGCCGACCCGGCGCATGAGGCTGCATATCTGCTGCCGCTGCTGGAGTGGACCACGCCGATCGTCGCCTTCCGGCAAGTCGCCCGTGTGCGGAAGCAGGTCGCGGTGTGGTCGAGCGGGTTGATCCTCGAGCGTCTGTTGCGCGCACTCGATTTGCCCGAGTGAGGGGGTAACGGCCGTCGTGGTGCCCCGTCGCGCGACGGGGCTACCCCGCGAGCATCGTGAGCACGTCGCGCGGTGACATGGCACGCCCCACCGCGACCAGCGCGTCCAACAGCTCGGGCCCGATGCTTGTCCGCGCCGCGTCCACGTTGCCGGCCATCTCAGGCCCCATCGGATGCGCCAGGATTTCCCCGCTGCGTTCTGACAGTGCATCGGCGGCGGCGGCGATCGTCGCCGCACGTTCGGCGCGGCCATCGGCCGCGTCGGCGGCGGCGAGTCCAGTGAGCGCCAACCCGATACCTCGCGCGCTGCCGACTTCGTCGTACACGCGCAGCGACCGACGGAACGCTTCGCGCGCCACCGCGAGGCGCGACGCGCCAAGGGCCGTCCATCCGATTTCACTGTGCATGCGTGCCAGCTCCGGCCGGTCACCAACCCGCGTGAATGACGCGATCGCTTGCCCGTAGAGTTCGAACGCGCGCCCCACGTCGCCGCGCGCCGCGGTCATCTGCGCGAGAAAGCTGAGCGCGAGGCCACCGCCTTCGTCATCGCCAATTCGCACCTGCATTTTCCGCGCGTCTGTAACCAGCGCGAAGCCCGCGTCGAGCGCGCCGCACACGAACAGCTGCAGCCCTTTCATCGACATCGACAATGACAGCAGGAAGTCGTGTTGCGCCCGCTCTCCGCACGCGATGGCCTCGTCCAGCGCCGCGCCCGACTCCTCCATGTGCCCCAGGCTCATGTGCCCGTAGCCGGCACACATGCACGCCTCGGCCAACAGCGCGTCGTCGGCCAGGGCGCGCGCGTCGGCCAGGGCGCGCGTCAACTCGTCAGTGCCGCGTTCCATCTCGCCGGCGTTCATCGACATCATGCCACTCGCCAGCAGCGACCGCGCTCGCCCTTGGCTGGGCGCACGATCTCTCGCCATCGGCAGCAGCACGTCGATCGACGCGCGCGCCGTGACATGCTGCCCGCCGATATGCCAGAACCAATACAGCGCACCGCACAGCAGGAGCCCGTGCTCCACGTCATCGGTCGCGCCAGAGTCGAACGACGATCGGTCGTGCTGCGCCTGCCCAGTGAACCAGTGGATCGCCGCCATCAGGTTGGCGTTGTCACGTCGGGCACGCTGCATGGCCGCGCGTTGTGTCGTACCGGTGATCCCCGCCTGCACGTCGTTTGCGAACGCACGGAATGCCATGGCGTGCGCGCGATGCACCGACTCGACCTCGCCGTGCTCCGCTAGTGACGCGGCCGCGAACTCCCGGATGGGTTCCAGCAGGTCGTAGCGCTCGCCCGCGTCCGTCATCTGCACGAGGCCATTGTCCACCAGCGCACGCAGTTCGTCGCGTGCGCGCCAGCGGTCGGGCTCAGCGTAGCACACCGCTTCCACTTCCGTGACGGTCCAGCCATCGGCGAATACCGATAGACGCCGCAACAGCTGCTGTTCGGCGGCGTTCAGCAGCGAATCGCTCCACACGATGGACGCACGCAGGGTGCGCTGGCGTGCGGTACTCTGGCCTGCGGCTTCATCGCGCTCGATCGAGGTCGGCCGATCGATCGCGTCGTCCAGTTGCTGTCGCAGCGCGGCCGGCTCGAACAGGCGAATGCGCGCCGCGGCCAGTTCGAGTGCCAGCGGCAATCCATCAAGTCGGACGCAGATCGCCGCGACGTCGGCCCTGTTGGCTGTTGTGAGCGCGAACGCGGGTTGCACCATGTCGGCGCGCTGCACGAAGAGCTCGACGGCGGCAGAACGCGGCAACTCGTCCACCGGCGTCGCGTGCGCATCGGGTAATCTGAGCGGGGGCAACGTGAGCTCGTGCTCAACGCTGATCGCGAGCGGCGCACGACTGGTCGTGATCACGCAGACGCCGGTACAACGCGACACCAGCTCCGCGATGTCGACGGCCGATTCGCGGGCGTGCCCGATATCGTCGAGCAGCAAGAGCACACGACCATGTCCGAGTACTGTGGCGATGGCAGCAACGGCCGTACGGCCGTGGGCCTCGGCGATGCCGAGCGCGTTACCGACGGTGGGCATCACGTCGGCGAAGCGGGTGACGGCGGTGAGCGACACGTAGGCCGACCCGTCGGGAAAATCGTTTTGTAGCCGTGTGAACAGTTCGATCGCGAAGCGGGTCTTGCCGGTGCCACCGGGGCCGGTCACCGTCAGCACGCGCGTGCCGGCGCGCAGACGCTCCATCGCGTCGGTCAGCGACGCGTCACGGCCCAGCAGGGCGTTGGCGGGCGCCGGCGGTGGTCGCGAGATCGTCGGCGCCGTTGGTGCGGCGCTGGCGGCGGGATGACTGCCGTTGGCCCGCATAAGGGCGCGCCGCCATTCCTCCACCGACGGGAATCGATCCGCCGGCGACTTCGCCAACGCACGTGCCACGACGCGTTCCACGGCGTCAGCCACCGGCCGCGACACGATCGCTCGCCGCGTCGCGAGTTTGGGGACGGGCGCGATGGCGTGACGCGCCATGATCGCGACTGTGGTTGGGCCGGTGAACGGCGGCGTCCCGGCGAGCATCTCGTACACCACGCAGGCCAAGGCGTACAGGTCGCTGCGGGCGTCCAGCACGTCACCGCGTGCCTGCTCGGGGCTCATGTAGCGCGGTGTTCCCAATGCCGTGCCGGCCACCGCGAGCTTCGCCTCACCCAACGCGCCGACCGCCGGCGCGATGCCGAAATCGGCTACGATCGCGTGCCCGTTCTCGATGAGAATATTCTCCGGCGTGATGTGGCGATGCAGAACGCCGCGCCCGTGGGCGTAGCTCAGGGCGTTCGCGATGTCGTCGGCAAATTGGAGCGCCTCGTGGAGCGGAAGCGATCCGCCGCGCGCTAGCCGGTCGCGTAAACGTTCGCCCTCGACGAACGGCATAACCGAGAAGAGAAAGCCCGCGCTTTCGCCGCAATCGTACAGCGGAAGGATGTTGGGGTGGCGCAGTCCCACGGTGGCGGTGGTCTCGCGGAGGAACCAATCGTGCCCCAGCGAGGCCGCCAGGGCTGGGTGTAGCACCTTCACCGCGACCGTACGCCGGTGTCGGAGGTCCTCGGCGCGGTACACGGTACCCATGCCGCCGGCGCCGATCTCCCGCTCAAGGCGATAGCGGTCGGCCAGCGCGGAGGAGAGTCGCGGATCAATCATAGGCGGATAGTGCGGGGCACGGGGCGCACACGCAATCGCCGCCGAGCCGCTCTGATTACCTTTCATGGGTACGGATGTGGTAGGCGGGCATCCGCCCACCCGCCACATCGCCACCGGAGCAGTACATGAAGAAGAAGCACAACACGGCCGTCCCAGATTTTTCCCGCAAGCGCCCGATTCCCGGCACGCCGTCCACGGCGCCGGGTGAGAAGTCCTCACAGCCGAGCCCGCGGCAGCCGCAGAAGCCGCCCACGACCGCCAAGAATGGTGGGCGTCGCGGCACCTGACGCCCGCTTTCTCCCGACGCCTGCAACCAACCCGCGTCGCCGGGTATTGTTCGCTATGTCTGTTGCTCTGTTGACTGATGGTGCGTTCGCCACCGACGTACTCGCCCACCCGGGGCTCGTAGTGGTGGATGTGTGGGCCGAATGGTGCACGCCTTGCCGAGCCCTGGTCCCGATTTTCAACACTCTCGCCGAGCGGTACGACGGTCGGGTTCGTGTGGCCAAGCTCGATGCCGATGCGAATCTGGAAACCGTGACCCGCTATGATGTGCGCGCGCTGCCGACGGTCCTGATCTTTCAGGGCGGGGTTCTGGTGGAGCGCCTCAGTGGAGCCCGATCCCTTGGCTCGTATGTCGACGCCATCGATGCGCATCTGGCCCGCCGCGGCGAGGCCGTGGTCGCCGTGCCGTCGGTGGAGCGGACCATGGCGCCGCCGGCTACGGCCACAGCTACGACCTCGGGGGAGAGCGACGCCATCCGTGAAGCACGGGCGCTCCTGTCGCACCATGAGGCGATGCTGGTGTTCAAGCACAGCAACGCCTGCCCCGTGTCCTTCACGGCCAAACGGCAATTTGATCAGTTCACGGTCGCTAATCCTGATGTGCCCACGCGGCTCGTGGTGATCCAGCAGGAACGCGAGCTGTCCAATGCGCTGGAGACGGTGAGCCGGCTTCGCCATGAGTCGCCGCAGGCGCTCATCGTGCGGGACGGGCGGGTGCTCTGGGATGCCTCGCACGGAGGGATCACCAAGCCGCGTCTCGAGCAGGCCTTCGTGGCGGTGCGGCCTCCGGGCTAGTGCGGCCGCGGGGCAGGGCACCCTGTTGCGCGTGCCCGGTCCGCGTCACGCGCGCCTCGCGCCGCCCGCTCCGACGCGCTAGACATTAGGGACGCTGTTTCATCGCTCCCCGGCCCCTCTGCCGATGTCTCCGTTTTACCTCGTTCGCTACCGCCCTGTCGTCGCGGCCGCGTTGTGCTCGCTCGCGGCCACGGCACCCGGCCTGTTGCCGGCGCAAGCGGCCCCCGCTTCCGCCCCCGCCACGACCACAGCCTCCGCCAGCTCCGCCGTGCCGCCGCGCGCAATCCGCCGCGATGTGCCGATCACGAACAGTATCCGTCGCGCCTACGCGGCGGGTACCCGTGATTCCACCGGACGACCCGGGCGCAACTACTGGCAGCTGCGCACCGACTACGCGATCGATGTATCGCTCGACGCGGCCACGTCGCGACTGACTGGCACGGCGCGCATCACGCTGCACAACAGCAGCCCCGATCCGCTGCGCGACATCGGTCTCCGCCTCGATCCGAATCACTTCCTCGGCAATGCACCGCACGCGGCGCCATGGGTCCCCGCCGAGGTGACCGATGGCATGGTCATCTCGCGCATGACGATCGACGGCAAGCCGGTCAATCTCGCCTCCAACGCGGCCCCCGCCGGCGATGGCGGATCGGGAGCGCGCGCGATCGTGGCCGCACAGCAGAGCGCCGCCAACGCGCCCACCGGCGAAGCCGTCTTGCGTAACGGACGGTCCACGGCGGCCAGCGTGCGACTCGGGACGCCGATCGCGGCCGGCGCGAAGGCGGTGCTCGAGATCGCTTGGTCGCATAAGCTCCCCGGCGGACCGGGAACCGGACACCGCATGGTGCAGCGATGGGCGGATACGCTGTATCAGCCCACGCAGTGGTACCCGCGCGTTGCCGTGTACGACGACCTGCGCGGCTGGGACAATGAGCTCTATGTCGGCCCGTCCGAGTTCTACAACAACTTCGGTACGTTCGATGTGAACATCGACGTTCCGGCCGGTTGGATCGTGTCCGGCACCGGGGTGTTGCAGAACCCCGAGCAGGTGCTCACCGCGGCCGCGCGCGAACGTCTCACCAAGGTCACGCAGTCCGACGCCGTCACCACCATCGTCGGTCCCGATGAAATCGGTGCTGGGCAAGCCACCGCCATGGGGAACGCCAACGGACGACTCGTGTGGCGTTTTCACGCCGACACGGTGAACGATTTTGCCTGGGCCACCGCGAAGAAGTACGTGTGGAACGCGACCCGCGCCACGATTCCCGGCAAGGGCGCAATCCCGGTGCACATGCTGTTCCTGCCCGGTCGCGCCAACTTGTTCGCCAAGGCGGGCGAGATCAGCCGCCACGCGCTCGAGTTCTACTCGAAGCTCTGGTTTCCGTATCAGTTCCCGCAGCTCACGCTGCAGGACGGGCCGAGCTCGGGAATGGAATATCCCATGGTAATCAACTCGAATGCGGGCGCCGCCGACCACGAGACCGGACACATGTGGTGGCCCATGGTCGTCAGCAACAACGAGACGTGGTACGGCTGGATGGACGAGGGCTTCAATCAGTACATGAACATCCTCTCCGATGCCGACGCCGCGTCGAAGGTGCCGGTGTTGGATGGACTCGGACAGAGCTACGGTCGTACCAGCGGCGCCGAGGCCGAGCCACCGATGATGTGGAACGCCAACTACGCGGGCCCTGGCTACTACGGATTCACCACCTATCAGAAAACGCCGCTGATGCTCTCGGCGCTGGGCGGCATTGTCGGCGACAGCGCTGTGCAGCACGCGCATCGCGCGTGGGCGCAGGCATGGATGTTCAAGCATCCGTCGCCGTGGGACTACATGTTTTTCATGAACAAGGCGCTCGGGCGCGATCTCAGCTGGTTCTGGAACAGCTGGCTGTTCACCACCGAAAGCGTGGATGGCCGCTTGGCCAGCGTGAAAACGCAGGGGATCCGCACCACGGTGACGGTGGCGCAGGACGGCAACATGCCGTCGCCGATCGTGCTCGAGGTGAAGTTCGCCGCCACCGGCCCCGCTATTCGACCCATGAAGAATGCGGTCATGACGGACAGCGTGACGGCGCTGGTGACCTGGCCGGTTGACGTGTGGTTCGGTGGCCGGCGCAGTGTCACGGCCGACCTTGTCTTCGGCGGCCGCAAAATCGAACGGATCACCCTCGACCCG
>CAIUOO010000049.1 GCA_903900795.1 uncultured Gemmatimonadota bacterium
CCGGCACCCGAGCACTCACCGCCGCGCTCTGGGATGTGACCGGCAAACGTCTCTGGTCCACCGAACTCGCCGCCGCTGACCCGCGCCGCTGATGGCGGTGAGCCCCATACCACACGCGAATTCGCATCCGCCGTTGTCGGTGGCGGTGCGTCCTTCACTTCCCCACACCGGTGCTTGTCGCACGATGCGCTTCCTTCTGCTCTTCCTCCTGGCCTCCACCGCATCGGCCGCGTCCGCGCAACCCCCGCGTGCACTCCGCAGCGCCGACATCTACCGTCTTCGCGACGTCGGCGCGGGCCGTATTTCGCCCGATGGCGCCTGGATTGCCTACACCGTCACCACCGTCGACTCGGCAAAAGACAAGAGCGACAGCGACGTGTGGATGGTGAACTACGAGGGCACCCGCACCATCCGCATGACGAGTTCTCCGGAAGGCGAAAGCAACCCGCGGTGGAGCCCCGACAATCGCTATCTCAGCTTCGTGTCGGGACGCTACGAGTCGAAGGGAGGACAGGTGTGGCTGCTGGATCGCGCCGGCGGTGACGCGGTGCGCCTCACCGATCTCAAGGGCGGCGTGGGCGAGTACGAATGGTCGCCCGACGGCACCCGCTTGGCGGTGGTGTCACACGACCTCGACCCCGACGAGTCGAAGCCCGACTCGCTGAAAACAAAGAACCCGAAGCCGATCGTGCTCGATCGCTACGCCTTCAAGCGCGACAACACCGGCTACCTCGATCGCCTGCGCGATCATGTGTACATCGTGGATGTGGCCACCCAGAAGGCGGTGCAAATCACGACCGGCGACTTCGACGATCAGTCGGTGCGCTGGTCGCCCGACGGTAAGCGCCTGGCGTTCGTGAGTGAGCGCAGTGGCACCGATCCCGATCGCACCAACAACGCCGACCTGTATGTCGTCGACGCCACGCCGGGGGCCACGCCCGTGAAACTCACCACGTGGAGTGGCCCCGACGCCAACCCGGTGTGGAGCCCCGATGGGCAGTTCATCGCGTATCTGCAGGGGAGCGAGCCACAGCTCTCGGCCTATTCGCAGAATACGATCGCGGTGGTGCCGAGTGCGGGTGGCGCGGCGCGGCTGGTGGCGACGTCGTTGGACCGCGATGTGAGTGCGCTCACCTGGACTGCCGATGGCACGACGCTGCGGTTCCTGCTGGGCGACGACCGTGCCGTGCATCTGGCCGCCGTGCCGGCGGCCGGCGGTACGGTTACGCGCCTGCTCGATGGACGGCGCACCGTGTCATCGTACGACGCGTCGACCACCGGCCGTGTGGTGCTGAACACCGCCACCGCCACGCGCTCGGGCGAAGTGTACGCCTTCGAGAACGGGGCGCTGCGGGCGCTCACGCATGTGAACGACTCCATCTTCACCGCGCTGTCGCTGGGGCACCACCGAGGACGTGCAGTTCAAGAACAAGGACGGACTCACCGTGGGCGCCCTGCTGGTGAAGCCGGCCGGTTTCGACGCGAGCAAGAAGTATCCGCTCATGCTGCGCATTCACGGCGGCCCCAACGGACAGGATCAGCACGCGTTTTCGTTCGAGCGTGAACTGTTCGCCGCGAACGGCTACCTCGTGCTGGCGGTGAACTATCGCGGCAGCTCGGGACGTGGTCAGGCGTGGAAGAAGGCCATCTTCGCGGACTGGGGGAACAAGGAAGTGCAGGACCTGATGGCCGGCGTGGATCACGTGATCGCCACGGGCGTGGTGGACACCACGCGCATGGGCATCGGCGGCTGGAGCTACGGCGGCATTCTCACCGACTACACCATCGCCACCACGTCGCGCTTCAAAGCCGCCACCAGCGGCGCCGGCAGCGCGCTGCAAACCACGATGTACGGCAGCGACCAGTACATCTACCAGTACGAAAACGAACTCGGCGCGCCGTGGAAGAATCCGAAGCTGTGGGAGAA
>CAIUOO010000050.1 GCA_903900795.1 uncultured Gemmatimonadota bacterium
CGTGTTGCGTTCCCCCGCCTTGACCCTCGAGCTCTCGCCTACCGACGGGCACGTACTGGCGCTGCGCCATGGCGACGGTCGCCAGCGGGCAGGCGTCGCACACGACTCCGTAGGGCTCTGGTCCCTCGACCTCGTGAGCGGATCGACCACGCCAACGACCACGCAAACGTCCACGCCGCCAACGACCACGGTCATCCGCGCCACCGACGCGGCACGCTTCACGTCGCGACGCATCGCGCAGGGCTATGCCCTGCAGTGGAGCGGCTTCGCCCACCCCGCCCTGTCGCACCTGCGCGTAGATGCCACCGTCACGCTGCAACGCGATACGACCACCGCATGGCGCATTGCGGTGCACGGCATGGATCGCGCCCGTATCGAACAGGTCCACTTTCCGCGCCTGTCGGGCGTGCGCATCGAACCGGCCGACGAGTTTGCCGTCTCGTCGTGGATGGGACAGCGCGCGCGTAACCCGGCGGCGATGTTCACCACACCGGCCGGCACGTCGCGGCGCCATGAGTTCGTGTATCCGGGCTCGGCCTCGATGCAACTGTTCGCGCTCTCGAACGCCGAACAGGGTGGCCTGTATTTCGCCGCCAACGATACCGCGGCGTTTCGCAAACACTTCGAGTTCTGGGGAGAACCCAACGGGCGCGTTGGCTACGCGGTGGCACACGTGCTCAGCGATCCCGGCACACACGACACGTATGCGCCGGCGTACGCGGCGATCGTCGGCCTCGTAGCCGGCGACTGGCTCTCCGCCATCGAGCGATATCGGGCGTGGGGCACCGCACAGTACTGGGCCCGTGAGAGTCGTCTCCGCACCGGCACAACCCCGGCCTGGATGCGCAACACGGGCATCTGGGAATGGAACCGCGGTACGTCGGACCACGTGCTCACGCCGGCCGCCCTGCTGCAACAATACGCCAAGCTGCCGGTGAGTGTGTTCTGGCACTGGTGGCATCAAGGGCCGTACGACACGAGCTTCCCCGACTACCTGCCGCCGCGCGAAGGTGCCGAGCCCTTCACCCGGGCAGTAGCAAAGGCGCACGAGCAAGGACTGAACGCCATCGTGTACATGAACCAACGCCTCTGGTGCACGAACACGCCCAGTTGGACGCGCGAGGGGGCGGAACAGTGGGCGGTGCGCGAGCGCGATGGCCGCGTGCGTCTCGAGACGTACAACGTGTTCAATCCGCTCCCCTGTGCCACCATGAACCCCGCCACGCCGTTCTGGCGCAACAAGTACACGGGGATCGCCGACACGGTGTTGAACCAGTACGGCGTGGACGGCATCTACATGGATCAGGCGGTGCTCAGTCTCATGGACTGGAGCCCGAACCGTGGCCATCCGGTCGGCGGTGGGAACTACTGGATGCAGGGCTTCCGCACGCTGGCATCCGAGCTGCGCGCCAAGAGCCACTCGCGTCCCACCGGCTTTGCGGGCGAAGGTGGCGGTGAAAGCTGGATGCCTGACCTCGATGCGTTTCTCACGCTGCAAGTGAGCCAGGAGCGCTACGCCGATCCGGCCAGCGGCTGGGAAGTGATTCCGATGTTTCAGGCGGCCTACCACCCGTATGCACTCACCTACGGTACCTACGGATCGCTCACGCTGCCGCCCTACGACGAGCTGTGGCCCACGGAGAAGCGTCCGCCCACCGCGCTCATGCCACTCGACCTCAAGTTCGTGCGGCAGTTTCACCTCGAGCAGGCGCGCATGTTCGTGTGGGGCATGCAACCCACGATCGCCAACTTCCTCCCCGATCAGCTCGTGGAGCGACGTCGCGAAATCGAATATCTCGAGCAGCTGGCGCGTCTCCGGTACGGCCTGCGCGAGTTCTTCCAGACCGGTGTGTTTCTGCGGCCGCCGCGCGTCACCGTGCCGTCCGCCGACTTGCTGCTGTCGCGCATTTCCATTTACGCCGCGCGACTTGGCGGGCCCACCGAGGCGCGCATCACCGTCCCCGAGGTACTCGCCGGCGCCTTCCGCGCGGCAGACGGTCGTGTGGCCGTGGCGCTCGCCGGCATCAATCTCGACACCCGCCGCATTCAGGTCATGATCGACCGGCGGGCGTACGGCCTACCCGCCGACACACGCATCGTGCGCCACGATGCCAGCGGCATCTCCGAGCTCGGCACATTGGGCGACGCACCCCGCGTGCTCACGCTCGACATGGAGCCGCTCCGCGGCGTGGTGCTGGAACTCCGCCGCCGCGATGGCGCCAACAACGCCGCCCGGCGGTAAGCGCACCCTCAAACAGCAGCAGGGCGTGACGTCGAAGTTCCCGACGCCACGCCCTGCCCTATCACTGCGCTGTTAACCAGCCGACCGCGTTACCAGTCGAGCCGCATGCCCACCTGACCCATGCGGGCCGCAAAGGCCTGCGTGGGCACGCCGAAGGTGGCCTGCTGTACACCCGCGGCGGTGTAGCGAATGCCACCAAATGCCAGGTTGTTCTTCCAGTTGAACAGGTTGAACGCCTCGGCCGACACGCTGACCTTCTTGCCATTCCAGTTCAGAATGGGGCGGGCAAGACGGATGTCCACCGTGCGATACCAGTTACCCCATTCGTTCGACGGCAACGTGGTGCGATTGCCGGTGGAGGACACCGTACCGCCGAGGAAATCGTCGGTGAGGATGTTGTTGAGATTGATGTCGCGACCGTCCGTAGAGAGGAACGGACGCGGGCTCGCGATGGTGGTGACACCGGAGAACATGAAGCCGAACGGCAGCGGCACGATGTGCGAGAATGCCACACGATGCCGCTCATCGCCCGTGGTGCGCTGGCGATTGAACAGGAACTCGTACGCGAAGTTCGGCAACCCCGACGTATCGAAGTCACCCTGATACCAGCCCAGCGTGTAGCCAAGGTTGAAGCGCGCCTTGCCACGCTGGTAGGTGGCCTGCAGCAACACGGAGGAATAGTTCGACCGACCGATGTCGTCCCAGATCAGGATATCGCCAAACGCGGGGGTGAGCTTGCGTCGGGCCGGCGTGACCGTGCGATCGAGGTAATTCGGATTGCGCTGGACGTACAGATTTTCCATGTGCTGACGCACATAGTCCACGTTGATGCCAAACTCCGGCGTGAGCTGGTGCCCGACACCGAGCGACATCTGCCTGGAGTACGGCGTCTGCATCTCATTGTCCATGAGAATCGGCGCCACGGCGGCCGTTGCACCGGCAATCACCCGCTGACGCAACACCGCGGGATCGCGGGTACCCGGATTGGCGAAGGTGTACGTACGCCACGTGGAATTCCGGCGCTCCTGGAAGCCCATGAAGCTGGTGACACGATCGTAAATGATGCCGAACCCACCGCGCACAAAGGTGCGGTTGTCCTTGAACGGGTCCCACGAGAACGAGACACGCGGCGAGAAGTTTCCGAGCTGATTCTTGCGGTTGCCAGTATTCAGGAAATTCTGGAGCGCAGGAATCGCCTTGAGCGTGGGGTCATTGGCCCAGGGTACCGTGTACTTGTTGTTCATCGTGTTGAACTCCACGTCGTGCCGCAGTCCCAGCGACAGCGTGAAGTTCGGCTTGATGCGCCACTCGTCATTGATGTAAATGCCGGTGGTGTAGCCTCTGGCGTCCGCAATGGCATCAGACGTGCCATTCGGGTCGGTAAAGCCGACCGCGATGGACGCCGACACGGGCAACGCATTCGGATCGTCCGACGCAAAGGTGAACGTGCCGTTGGTGTTGTTCGGCTGGTTCTGCTGCGCGCCAACGGTGCTGAGCTCCACACCCGCCTTGATGATGTGCGAGCCAGCCTTCTCCAGATTGTACGTGGCCCGATTCACGAAGCGGAAATGGTTTTCCTTGAGGATGAGCGGGAACCCCGAGGTTCCGAACTGCACACCCGGATAGTTGAACTGCGGGCCCGGCTTGAGGGGGGCTTCGTTGTGGTTCCAGCTCACCAACTGCAGCGAGGCTTCATTCACCAGATTACCGCTGGTGGAGATGTAACGTTGCCGGAGCTGCGCGGTATAGATCTCGTACTTCTGCGAGATGCCAGCATCCTGCGACGCACGGCCACCGAAGTTGCCTTCACCGCGCAGGAAGCGTGTGGAACCCATGAAGTCGTACGTCACCCGCGGGCTCTGCACGTAGGTCAGACGTGAGAACAGCGTGTGATTGGTATTGGGCGCCTCGAACGACCCGCGAGCCGACGGGAACGCCGTGTTGGCGGCGGCCGTCGTGGGATTCACGTCCAAAAAGAAGTTGGTGTTGGTCCGCTCATAGCTGGTGGCCAGGAACAGCTTATCCTTTTTGAGCGGTCCAGCGATGTTGAAGCCCAGCTGATCGCGTCCGAAGTCGGGCACCGTGGTCTGGAACGCGTTCTTGGCCAGCATCGACTTGTTCTGCAAAAACCCGAACGCCGAGCCTTTCCACTCGTTCGTGCCGCGCTTGCTTTCGGCGCTGATCACGTACGAACCGGCCCGCGTGAATTCCGCATCGTACGGATTCAGATACACGCGGAAGTTGTCGAGCCCTTCCTGCGGCAGCGGCGAACCGGTCTGCCCGAGTCCAACGATGTTGCCGTTGAAGAGACTCTTCATTTCCACGCCGTCCATGTAGACGTTGAAGAAACGAAGGTCCGGTGCGGCGCCGCCTGACGGCAGCGAGCGTCCTGACTGTGGCGAATAGGTTTTGATGCCGGGAGCGATACCCGCGAGGTTCATAATGCCGCGGGAATTGAACGGCAGGTTCTCGATTTCGTCCTTCGTGACCGGCGCGCTCACCGACATGCGCTGCACCTCAACCTGCTTCACCCGTTCCGCCGTCACGGTCTGGGCGTCCAGCTCCGCGGCGCCCTTCTCCATGGCGAATTCGAGCCGCGCGCGCTGACCGAGCGTGAGGTTGACCGTGTCCGTGCGCTGCCGGAAGCCGAGCGCCTTCACGTTCACGGTGTACTGCCCGGAGTAGAGGCCCAGCACCCGGAACTCACCGGACGCTCTGGTGGCCACACGGGTGACCTCGGCGGTGGCCACATTGCGCACGGTGACCTGCGCGCCGGCCACCGGCGCCCCCTCAGCGCGTACGGCGCCTTCCAGGGTAATGGTGTTCTGCGCCAGCACGGCGGTGGGAACGAACGCGGACGAGAGCGCGGACAGAGACGCCGCGAGGAGCAACCGCTTGAGAATCGGTCGCATCATAGGCTTTCCTCGGTGGGAAGGGACGGAGGGACGAACTGTGTGATAATAGAGAGTGCGTCACGAGTTCGTAAGGATTCCGTACGGGCCGGCCGGGGGAGCGGCGGCGCCCATCCGGTGGGTGACGGGCACACTTCCGGCCTTGCTCCGCGCCGATCTGAGCGCGAACGTCTATCGCACCACGCCGGCGTGTATAAGGCGATTCCGCGATACGTATCCGACGCTCAACGAACGTCGGTGCACCCCACAATGACATGCCCCGCCTTCACAAATACGTCAGTCGCGATGCCCACTACGTCCTGACCAGCATTGACGGACAGGTCAATACGTTTCAGCTCACGCCGGCGGGCGAAGGCAAGCTGGCCGCCGCTGGCATCGTGCCCGGACAGAATTTCGAACGTGCCATCCTGCTGGATCTGTACCGCACCGGCGACGCGTTTTCGCGCGGCGGTGAGTTTCCCGAGGCGGTGTTGGCCAACCAGCTCGAGATGGACCTCGCGAGCGATCCGCATCCGGAGAGTGCATTCCCCACGTGCGACGACTGTCGAAGCGTGGCCGACCTGCACCTCGCACTCGTCGGCCGTTCCACCGATCTCGCTGCGCGCCTGCTGTGCCCGGCCTGTCGCACCACGCCGGCCAATAGCGCCGACACGAGTGTGCCCGTGTCGCTGCTCACGCGGCCGTTGCTGATCCGTCTGTTCGAGATGAAGTCCGTGGGCACCAAGGCGAACAACGTGCTGCGATACGAAGCCCTGCTCGAAGCGGCCTTCGCACTGCGATGGGATGCCGTGCGGAACCAGCGCAACAAGACGCAGGCCGCGCTGTTCAGCGAGGGAGAGCTGGGCGGGTTGGACTTGTAGTACGGGGACTCGAGCCCAACCTTGAACGTGCCCGTGGTGCCGCCCCCCTCAGTGCCCGCCGATGTAGATGAATTTGAACAGGAACACCGCGGCGATCACCCAGACCATCGGATGCACCTCGCGTGCGCGCCCGGTGCCAGCCTTGAGCACCGCGTAGGTGATGAAGCCGAACGCGAGGCCGTTGGCGATCGAGTACGTGAACGGCATCGTCAACGCAGTAACGGCCGCCGGGATCACCTCGGTGCTGTCGTCCCAGTCAAGCTCGGTGAGCTCGCGCAGCATCAGACAGGCGACGAAGAAGAGCGCCGGCGCGGTGGCATAGGCCGGCACCGTCCCGGCCAGCGGCGAGATCAGCAGGCAGGCCAGGAACAGCACGGCCACCGTCACCGCCGTCAGCCCCGTGCGTCCGCCCGCCTGTACGCCGGCGGCGCTCTCGATGTACGCGGTGGCGCTCGAGGTGCCCAGCAGCGAGCCGGCCACGATCGCGCCGCTGTCGGCCAGCAGCGCCTTGTTGAGCCGGTCCATCTTGCCTTCCTTCAGCAGTCCGGCGCGCGTGGCCACGCCCATCAGCGTACCGGTCGCGTCGAACAGCTCGATCAAAAAGAACACCAGCACGACGTTCAGGATGCCTGCCGACAGCGCGCCCTTGATGTCGAGCTGCAGGAAGGTCGGCGCGATCGACGGCGGCAGCGCGAACACGCCGCCGAAGGTATTGCCGCCGAACGCGAACGACAGCAGCGTAACGGCGAGGATGCCGATCAGGATCGCGCCGGGCACGCGCCGCCGGTCGAGCACCGCGATCAGGAAGAAACCCAGCACCGCCAGCACCACGGTGGGTGAATGCAGATCACCCAGCGTCACGTAGGTGGCCGGCGAGGCGGCGACGATGCCGGCGCTCTTCAGTGCGATGATGGCCAGGAACAGCCCGATGCCCACCGTGATCGCGCTGCGTAGACAGTGCGGGATGCCGCGGATGATCAGCTCGCGCAGCCGGAACAGGGTCACCGCGAGGAACAGGCAGCCCGAGATGAACACCGCGCCCAGCGCCACCTGCCAGCTGAAGCCCATGCCCGTAACGACGACGTAGGCGAAGTAGGAGTTCAGGCCCATGCCGGGCGCGAGCGCGATCGGGTAGTTCGCGTACAGGCCCATGATCAGCGAGCCGAGCGCGGCGATCAGGCAGGTGGCAACGAACACCGCGTCGCGCGGCATGCCGGCGTCGGCGAGGATC
>CAIUOO010000051.1 GCA_903900795.1 uncultured Gemmatimonadota bacterium
CGATCGATTCAACCATCTCCGTCGCACCCGCCGACGGCGCGTAGTAGGCCGAACCCGTTTTGAGGTACTTCACGATCTCGGCGCCGCCGTCGCGTGCGCGCTGCACGATGGCATCGAGCTGCTCACGCGGCATGAGCTGCGTGACCGGGATGCCACTGATCGTGGTGTAGGAGATGAGCGGCACCATCGTGTCGCCGTGTCCACCGAGCACCATCGCCTGAATGTCGCGCACCGAGACATCGAGCGCTTCGGCGATGAACGACCGGTAGCGCGCCGTATCGAGCACGCCGGCCATCCCGATCACGCGCTCGCGCGGGAAGCCTGTCACCTGCTTCGCGACGTAGCACATCACGTCGAGCGGGTTCGAGACCACGATTACGATCGCATTCGGCGACGTAGCCTTGATCTGCTCCGACACCGACTTCACGATGCCGGCGTTCGTGTTCAGCAGGTCGTCACGCGACATGCCCGGCTTGCGAGCGATGCCGGCGGTGATGACGACGATGTCCGAGCCGGCCGTTTCTTCATAACCGTTCGTGCCGATGACGCGCGTGTCGAAGCCCTCGACGGGCGCCGACTCCCATTGATCGAGCCCCTTGCCCTGCGGGATGCCGTCGACGACGTCGACCATCACCACCGTGCGTCCAAGCGACTTCTCGGCGATGCGCTGCGCCGTCGTGGCGCCGACATTGCCCGCGCCAACGACCGTGATCTTATTGACCATGTTGTGCCGGTTCTCCGAACGGGTGTCCGAGCGAAGTTGAATGAGGCGGAGGGGCGATGTTCGAGCTAAAATGCACTTAGGCGGTTAGTCGAACATTGCCGCTGCGAAGAGGACAACATTCTCAACATAGAGGGCTGCACCGACACGAGCAACACGAGCGGCCCGCCTGATTCAGCGAATGTCCGGCGAGCGGTCAGCCGCCGACCTGACTGAGGGCCCGCAGGCCGCCGACGCGCATCTGCAACAGCTCGTGCGCTTTCGGTTTCTCGGCCAGCGCCTGGAGAAACAGCGGCGCCAGCGGGGTGCCGTTTCGGATCGCATCGCGCAGCACCACCTCGTGGTCGCCGAAGAGACAGGTGCGCAATCGCCCGTCAGCCGTGAGGCGTACCCGGTTGCACCGCTCGCAGTACGTGTGGGTCATCGGCGTGATGACCCCGACCGTACCGGCCGCACCGGGATAGCGGTAGTAGACGGCAGGGCCGTTCCCGCGCGCCGGCCCCGCATCGGGCTCCAGCGCATCGACCGCCCGGATGCGTGCCAGCACCTCATCCGTCGGGACCACATGATCGAAGGTCAGTTCGCGCAGTTCACCCACGGGCATAAGCTCGATGAACCGCACATGCCACGGATGGTCGCGCGTGAGCGCGGCGAAATCGGCGATTTCGTCGTCGTTGATGCCACGCATGACGACGACATTGATCTTGATGGGGCCAAGACCGGCGGCCTGCGCGGCACGCGCCGATGCCACCAGATCGAAGTGTAGATCCCGGCGCGCAATCGCCACCACCCGCTCAGGGCGCAGTGAATCGGCACTGATGTTGACGCGATCGAGACCAGCCTCAGCCAGTTCCGCGGCCATGGTCGGTAGCTTCACGCCGTTCGTAGACAGCGCGATATCCTCGATCCCGGGGATATCGCGCAGCATCCGCACGAGCGTGGCAAGTTGCGGTCGGATCGTAGGTTCGCCGCCGGTGATGCGAAGTCGCCTCAGTCCCATCGGGGCAAGCTGCCGCACGACGTCGGCAATCTCCTCGTAGCGCAAAATCTCCGTTTTCGGCAGCCAGGGGAGGCCTTCAAGCGGCATGCAATACTGGCAACGGAAGTTGCATCGATCGGTGACCGAAATACGCAGGTATTCGATCTTCCGCCCGAACTGATCGTGCGACTCGCCGAGAATGGGCAGGCTCACGCTCTCACCTTGGTTGGATCAATCCACTCGCGCTCGCCGCTGAGATAATGCTCGCGCTTCCAGATCGGCACGCGCTGCTTCAGCGACTCGATCACCTCGCGGGCCGCGTCCATCGCCTGCGCACGGTGCGCATGCGAGGCGACAATGGCAACGCTCGCCTCGCCGATCTCGAGGGTACCGACCCGATGTTCAACCACGAGGCGCAAGCCGGCAAAGCGCCCGCAGGTCTCTTCCGCGATCGCGCGCAGTTCCGACTCGGCCATCGGTGCGTAGGCTTCGTACTCCATGCCGCTCACCGGCCGCCCGTCGTTCAGGTCGCGTACGGTCCCCAGAAAGAGCGAAACGGCGCCAACGCCTGGCGCCTGCGCACGGGACAACAACCATCCCACGTCGATCGGCGCCGTCACGATCGCGACATGCAACACACCACGCTCGGGCACGGTCATCCGCCAGCCACGGGAGGAATCAGCGCGATCTCATCGCCGATGTGCACCGGCGCGTCCTCGCGGACCCAGGTGCGGTTCACGGCCACGAGCGGCGCGGCCGGCAGACGGTCACCGCCGGGCATCGTGCGGATAACACGCACGAGGTCGGCCACCTGACACGGTGCCTCAAGCGGCACCTCGAGCCGACGGGCGCCGAAGGCATCGGCGTAGGACGCAAAAAGAAGGACAGGAATACTCATGTCCGTACAACATAGCCCAAGACACAGTGATCGGTGCCCCCAGGAACAGAGACACCAGCGCCCCGCTCGCGTGAGGCGCGGCGGGGCGTTGCATGACGAGACAACCGTACCAGGAGGGCGAACTAGGCCTCGTTCATCTCATCGCCCTCTTCGTCCTCAAGCATGCTCTCGTCCACCCCGGCAACCATAGCGCGCAACTCCTTGCTCGGCTTGAAGACCGGGACGGGACGCGCTGATACCTCGACGGGCGACCCGGTGCGCGGATTGCGCGCCATGCGTGTCTTGCGCTGCCGGATCTTGAAGGTGCCGAAACCACGCACCTCAATGTTCTTTTGCTCCTGAAGGGCTTCCTTGATCGCATCAAGGAAGGCGTCAACCACCCGCGCACAATCCTTCTTAGAGATGGTCGGTCCGGCCGTCCGCGCGATACGCGCCGTGACGTTCTCAACCAGATCGGCTTTCGTCATGGACTCTACCAAGGGGTCGACGTGCCGTCCCAGTATCTGGAGCGTCCGGCACGCATCGAAGATCGAGCGAAGGAAGCGAACGTATGACCTTAGTGCTTGTCAGTCAAGCGTTTGAGTCACTTCACTGACGGCGATTTCTAAGGGCAGTGAGAAACTGATCGAACAGTGGAACCGCATCATGTGGTCCCGGTGCCGCCTCGGGATGGTACTGTACCGCGAAGATCGGCAGCGTCCGATGACGCAGCCCTTCGACCGTGCCATCGTTGAGGTTGACGTGGGTGATCGCGAGATCAGGCGCCCCGTCCACTCCCTCAACGGACCCCACCACCGCGAAGCCGTGGTTTTGGGAGGTGATCAGCACCTTTCCCGTCGCCAGATCCTTGACCGGCTGGTTTCCACCCCGGTGTCCAAACGGCATTTTCTCGGTCCGCGCCCCGAAGGACAGGCCGATCAGTTGATGGCCGAGGCAAATGCCGAACATCGGCGTATGGGTGGCCGCGATCTCACGGATGGCGGCCGGTGCATAGGTCACCGCGTCTGGATCGCCTGGCCCGTTGGACAGAAACACCCCGTCTGGGTTCATTGCGAGGACGCGATCGGCCGGCGTGTCAGACGGCACAACGGTGACCCGGCAATCGTGCGCCTCGAACAGGCGCAGAATGTTCCGCTTGATCCCGTAGTCGTACGCCACCACATGATAGGTGGCATCCGGCTTTCCCCAAACGTATGCCTCACGGGTGGATACCACCGTCGCGAGATCGAGGCCTTCCATGCTTGGGCAGCTTCCAAGGAGCTCCAAGGCCTCGCGGGACGGCGTGTGACCGAGCCCGATGACACCACGCATGACGCCGGCTGAGCGGAGGTGCTTGGTGAGGCGACGTGTGTCGACTTCGGTGAGGACCGGGACCCGGTACTCCTCGAGCCACTCGCGCAGGCCGCCGGTGGCGCGCCAGTTCGAGTAGGTGGGAGAGAGCTCACGGACCACGACACCGGCAACCTGCGGCTTCGATGATTCGGGGTCTTCGGTATTGACGCCGTAATTGCCGATTTGCGGCGCGGTGAGCACGACAGTCTGTCCGCGGTACGAGGGGTCGGTGAAGACTTCCTGATACCCGGTCATATTCGTCGTGAACACTACTTCCGCCACGGTGGGCGTCGTCGGACCGACAAGTCGGCCGAAAAAAAGGGTCCCATCCTCGAGGAGGAGGAACCCCTTGGGAGGCAGCGTACTCACGCGTCGGCTACGGCTGTTTGGCGGGTGCCGTCGGCGCGGCCGGAGCGGCGGGCTGCTGCGTCAACGGCGCGGCCGGGGCGGCTCCACCCGCGGGCGCTGAGGACGGCGTCGTCGGTGTCGCCAGCTTGTCGAGCACCGACTTCGGCGCCGATCCACGCGACGACATCATCTGCAGGATGAACGCGAGGCCGAGAAAAGCGCCACCGCACCACCAGCTCGCCTTCGTCAGCAGGTTGCCCGCCTGACGGGTGCCCATTACGGAGTCCGACGATGAGCTGGCTCCTCCGAAGCTTGCCGCCAATCCACCGCCCTTACCGGACTGGAGGAGCACGGCGATCGCCAGAACGACCGCGTCGAGGATCAGCAGAGTCAGCAGAAACGTGTACATGTCACGAAGCCGGAATCGAGTGCGTTCAGAGTGCGCGAAAGTCGCGTCAGCCTTCAAACATGACTGAGGGAGTGTGCCGAGGCAAGTCCTTCCCCACCCAAGAGTTGCGATCGATCGGGTGGGGTGTCGTGCGGAACTCAGCTCCGGACGATGCTGGCCCAGCTGTCGGCGTCGAGTGAAGCGCCGCCCACGAGAAGTCCATCGACGTCGGGGGCGGCGAGCAGTATGGCCGCATTCCCGCGATTCACCGACCCGCCGTACAGGATCGGTATGCCCGCCGCCGCCTTCTCGCCCAGACGGCTGCCGAGTGCCAGTCGGAGCACGCTATGAATGGCACTCGCGTCCTCCGGCGTGGCCGTGCGTCCCGTGCCGATGGCCCACACCGGCTCGTAGGCCAGCATGATTCCCGCCGCCTGCGTGTCGTCGAGTTCAGCCAAGCCGGCAGCGAGCTGACGCTCGACAACCGACGCCGTCGCCCCGGCTTCGCGCTCGTCGAGCGTTTCGCCGACACACAACATCGGCACCAGTCGCGCTTGGCAGATCAGCGCCATCTTCTGGGTCGTCATGGCGTCCGTCTCGCCGAAGACGTGACGACGCTCGGAATGACCGACGAGCACGACACGAGCCCCGACGTCACGAGCCATGAGCACGGAGTTCTCCCCGGTAAAGGCGCCGTGCGCCTCCGAATGCACGTTCTGGACGCCCACCCAGACGTCGGGACGCTCGCGCAGACCCTCCACGACCGTCGTCACGGTGATGGCCGACGGAAAGAAGACCAACGTGCGGTCGTTCATCTTTGGCGCCTGCGCGAGGAAGCGCTGCAGAAACGCTTTCGCGTCGGTTGGGCCGTGATTGAGCTTCCAGTTGGCGGCGATAACGGGCTTGTGATGCATGAGCGGCCGAGGACCAGTGAAGTGGGGAGTACGGGACGCGGATCGACGATCAGCGAACGTCGAGTGCGGAAACGCCGGGCAGTTCCTTCCCTTCGAGGAACTCGAGCGAGGCGCCGCCACCGGTGGACACATGAGACATCTTCGTCTCGAGCCCAGCCTCGGCAACGGCCGCCGCGGAATCACCGCCGCCGATAATCGTCGTGGCGCCGCGATCGGTGGCCACCGCCATCGCTCGTGCCACCGCCAACGTGCCGACGTCGAATGGCGGCTTCTCGAAGACGCCCATCGGTCCGTTCCACAGCACGGTGCGCGCCGACTCGATCAGGACATGGTACTGTGCCGCGCTGGCGGGACCGATATCGAACATCGCCTCGCCGGAGGGAATCGATTCGCGACCAACGATGCGCGCCGTGCTCCCGGCGTCCATCGACGACGCGATCACGGCGTCAACCGGCAGGACAAGCTTATCCCCTGCTCGTGACAGCAGGTCCCGTGCCATCTCGAGCCGATCGGGCTCCACGAGCGAGTTGCCGGTCTCGAACCCCATCGCGCGGAAGAAGGTGCACGCCATCGCGCCGCCGATCAGCAAGTGATCGACCTTGGGCAGGAGGGCCTCCACCACGTCGATCTTTCCCGAAATCTTGGATCCACCAAGAATGGCAACGAACGGACGCTCAGGTGCCGCGAGTGCGCCGCCGAGATACGCGAGCTCTCTCTCCATCAGCAGCCCCGCGACTGCTGGTCGGCAGTACTTCGCCACGCCGGCGGTGCTGGCGTGCGCGCGATGCGCCGCACCGAACGCGTCGTTGACATAGACGTCCCCCAACGCCGCGAGTTGCCGCGAGAGCGCGTCGTCATTCTTCTCTTCGCCGGCGAGGAAGCGGGTATTCTCGAGCAGCAGCACTTCCCCAGTGGGTAGC
Source organism: uncultured Gemmatimonadota bacterium (assembly GCA_903900795.1). GTDB lineage: Bacteria > Gemmatimonadota > Gemmatimonadetes > Gemmatimonadales > Gemmatimonadaceae > Gemmatimonas. Next base: position 6,501 of record CAIUOO010000051.1, read on the forward strand.
GCATGCGTGGCGGCAACGGCCGCGGCGCCGATCGTCTCGCCCAGAAAGTGCACCGGGCGCGGGAGCAGTTGCTTAAGTCGATCGGCAACGGGCGCCAACGAGTACTCGGCCGCGGGCGCGCCCTTGGGCCGTCCGAAGTGCGCGAGCAAGACGACCTTCGCGCCCTGATCGAGCAGCGTCGTGATCGTGGGCAGCGCGGCGGTGATCCGCGTGTCGTCGCTGACCGCACCGGTGTCATCGAGTGGCACGTTGAAGTCGACGCGCACCAAGGCGCGCTTGCCGGCAAGGTCGGCAGCGGAGAGATCGCGAATCGTGCGAGTCGTCATGGCGGAAAATTACGACGGAAGTGAGGCCGCGTGCGTACGGCCCAGCGACGCACGAGCCCCGGCACGCAGGCACCGGGGCTCGTGAACGAACACGTGAACGAACACGTGAACAGACAGAACGAACGAGCGGAAATGACCGCCCGACCGCTTAGAGACGGGCGCCGACGAAACGCAGCAGGTCGACGCAGCGCGACGAGTAGCCCCACTCGTTGTCGTACCAGCCCGAAATCTTCACGAGCGTACCATCGATAACGATCGTGCTGAGCGCGTCGAGCGTGCACGAATGCGGATCGCCGACGTAGTCGATGGACACGAGCGGCACTTCGCTGTAGCCAAGCACGCCGAAGAGAGACGTTTCGGACGCTGCCTTGAACGCGGCGTTGACTTCTTCCTTCGTGACCTTGCGTTCGACCACGCAGGTGAGGTCGGTGAGCGACACATCAGGCGTCGGCACACGCACCGCGATACCGTCGATCTTGCCCTTCACTTCAGGAATCACGAGCGACGTGGCCTTGGCGGCGCCGGTCGTGGTCGGAATCATCGACACCGCCGCCGCGCGCGCACGACGCAAATCCTTGTGCGGCAGGTCGAGAATGGACTGATCGTTCGTGTAGCTGTGGATCGTAACCATCGAGCCGTGCACGAAACCGAAGTGGTCACGGATGATCTTGACCATCGGCACGAGGCAGTTGGTCGTGCATGACGCATTCGAGATGATGTGGTGCGACGCCGGATCATACTTGTCGCTGTTCACGCCCATCACGATCGTGATGTCTTCGTTCGTGGCCGGTGCCGAGATGATGACCTTCTTCGCACCGGCGTCCATGTGCTTCTTGGCATCCGCGGCGACGGTAAAGCGGCCGGTCGATTCGAGCACGATATCGACGCCCATTTCGCCCCACCCCAGCTTGGCCGGGTCGCGCTCGGCGAGGATGCGAATGCGATCGCCGTCGATCGTGATGCTCTCGGCATCATACGTGACGTCACCGTCGTAGCGCCCATGCACCGAGTCGTACGTGAACAGGTGCGCCAACGTGGCGGTATCGGTGAGGTCGTTGATCGCAACGAAGTCAAGGTCAGCGACGCCCTGCTGCTTGGCGGCGCGAAGCACCTGGCGGCCGATGCGGCCGAAGCCGTTGATGCCTACGCGAATAGCCATTCGTGTCAGTTCCGGAGGAAGTCGTAGTCAGAGACGGCACGGTCGCCCGGTTCAGGCGCCCGTCCGAATGTCACACAGGAGATGATGCGCGCGCCACCGTCCGCGAGGGCCTGCGCGCAGGCGTTGATCGTCGCCGCCGTGGTGATCACATCGTCCACGAGCACGAGATGCGCCCCCCGAAGACGCGTACGGACGACATCTGCCGCCACGAACGCCCCGGAAACGTTGCTCGCCCTCTCCGACGGTGTCAACCGCACCTGCGATCTGGTGTCGCGATTACGCTCGAGTACGTCGGTCCACACGGGAATTCGCCATTCGCCGGACAGGGCACTGGCGATTCGCTCCGCCTGATTATAGCCTCGTTCGCGGCGTCGGGTGCTCGAGAGCGGAACGGGAACGAGGGCGGTGCGCTCGCGGACCACATCCAGCGGCCAATCGAGGCGGGCCATCCGCCGGGCCATCGGTCGGGCCACGGCGTGCCAACCCTCGTACTTGAGTGCATGGACGAGGGCCGTCCCACTCCCCTCGTCCATGCGACAGGCAGAGCGGACCGCACGGATGGTCGGGATGAGCCGACTACACCATCGGCAGGGAGGGATCACGCCTGACGGCTCGGCTTCGATAGGTAGCGGGATCGACGGGGACAGTCGCGGATGGCCGCAACGGGCGCACTGCGGCCATCCCAACGGCGTGACCCGCGCCAGACAGGCCTGGCAGACGATGCCGTCGGCATTCGTCCGGTGCAGCGATCGGCAGACCGCACACGCCGATGGCAGGAGCAAGTCGACCACACCGCGCGCCGCCCTCCGCGCGAACCGGGTAGCGGCGGCCAATGGCGACCCATGCCGCGGCGTCATCACGCGTCGTAGGTCGGCGGCGCAGCGTTGAGCGCCTCCCACATCGCCGCCCGCGGCGCCGGGATATCGAACCACGTCTCGAACGCCGCGGCCCCCTGCTCCACCAGCATGCGGAGGCCATCTTCGGCGCGCAGTCCGGCGCGACGGCAGGCGGCAATCCAGGGCGTGAGTCCGGGGCGATACACCAAATCAAAGGCGGCGCATCGCGCGGGGAGCGCGCGCACCGCTACCGGAAACGCATCATCGCGCAATCCCACCGGCGTGGCATTGATCACGAGCGCCGCCTCGCCGACGGCCTCCTCCGCCGTATCGATAGAAACGACCTGCGTGTCAATGGCCAACCTTGCCGACAAGGCCTGTGCTCGCGCCGGATTCCGCGCAACGATCGTGATGTGCCGGTATCCGAGATCGTGAAGCGCAACCAGCGTGGCGGCGGCCGCTCCTCCGGCGCCGATGAGCACGACGGGCATGTTGCGCGCGTTGACGAGATCACGCGAACACAGCGCCTCGATCGTGGCCACGGCGCCTGCGACGTCGGTATTGTGCCCAACAAGCGCACCGTGCTCCGTCCAAAACGCATTGACGGCGCCCACCCGGCGCGCGAGTGGCGTACATCTCGCGACGAGACTCGCCGCCGCTTCCTTGTGCGGAATGGTAATGTTGCCACCGCCACCTTCAGCTGCGATCCGCGTCAACGCCTCCGCCAACTGATCGGGCGCGATGTCCTCTCGATCATACGAGATGGACAGCCCAGCGACACGCAGCGCGGCACGCTGAAAGACCGGCGACAACGAGTGGGCCACCGGTTGGCCAAGGATCACCAGCCGAGCAGGGCGCTGCGCCGCGCGGACTGGCTGTGTCACTGGACGCTCCATTGCCGCTGACGGCTCAGTGGGCGCTTCGCGAACGATCGGCAACAATCCGGTCCAACACCGCGCCGATCGCTTGCTCGAGCTCCACAAACGTGGCACGGTACACGTCGAGGTCGCCGCCGAAGGGATCACTGACCGGACGCGGCGTTCCCCCAGCATAATCGGTCAGCAGCCACGACCGCCCCGTGCCACCAAGCGCCTCGACGCGGTCGAGGTGGTGCGGGCCCATGGTGAGGATGACCTGCGCGTTAGTCACGAGCTCCTGCGCCAAGGGCCGCGAGCGATGATCGCCGAGATTGAGACCATGTTCGAGCGCGACGAGCAGGGCGCCGTCCGACGCCGGTGAGTCAACCCAGGCGCTGGTGCCGGCGCTTCCGACGCTCACGTCAACAATCCCGCGGTCGGCGATCAAGTGCCGCGCGATCACCTCGGCGAGCGGGCTACGACAGGTATTCCCCGTACAGACGAAGAGCAGATGCATGCGGTGCGCGCCCCTCGGCGTATGCTAGGTATCGCCCACGAGATCCGGCACGCATTCGCGCAGCTGGATCGCCGTCACTACTCCCGGACGGATCACGCGGGCACGACGTCCCGTACAGTCTACCACGGTCGACGAACGGGACGCGGCGAGTCGACCGCCGTCGAGCACGTGCAGCAGACCGCGGTGAAGGGCGTCCGGCCACTGCGCTACAATTTCAGCGGCCGTCATCGCAGGCGGAACCCCGGGTCTATTCGCGCTCGTGCTCGTAATCGGTTCGCCGTACGCCGACAGGAGGCGCTGCAGCCCGACGTGCGGCGTCCAGCGGACGGCGACGCCACCTTCGGGTCCGCGAAGCCGCGCCGACACACGCTGCTCCCCGCCGCGGAGCACCAGCGTAAGTGGGCCGGGCCAGAAGCGCGCCGCCAGCGTGGACGCATAGGTCGGCAACTGTAGGTCGAGACGCGCGAGGTGCGCCGGATCGTTGATGAGCAACAGGAACGGCTTTCCGGGTGGGCGGCCCTTCATCTGCACCAGCGCTTCCACCGACTCATGATCGACGGCGGTACCGAATCCGTAGACGGTCTCCGTGGGATAGGCGAGCACGCGCCGTTCCGTGAGATGCGCGATGGCATCACGCAGCGCGGCCTCGACCTCAACGGGAGACCAGAACGGCACGGTGAGCGCCTCGCGATGCGCGGTCACCGCCGCCTACTCCGGAAGTAAGCTAAGGGCGTCGGCGCGTGCGAAATCAACATCCTCGGTGATCTTCATGCCGCGCTCACTTCCGCGAACGACCACTACCGGAAAACCCACTCGTTCACACAACCCGGCGTCATCGGTCGCGCCGATGCCATCGCGACGAGCCGCGATGTGCGCCTGTTCGAGCATCGTCCGCGGAAAAGCTTGCGGCGTCTGCGCGCGCCAAAGGTTGGTGCGATCGACGGTGCGTACGACCCGGCCTTCGCTATCCACCTCTTTCAGCGTATCGACTACTGGCAACGCCGAGACGGCGCCGTGGCCCTTTCTCGCCTCGGCAATCACGCGGTCGATCGTGGCATCGGTGACGAGCGGACGCGCCGCATCGTGCACGACGGCGATGACGACCTCTTCCGGCAAATCTTCGAGGCCGTTCACGACGCTTTCGTGCCGTTCACGCCCGCCAACGGACACGAGTAGTCGATCCACGTCACACTGGAACAGCCACGGTGGCGGATCGGCCGCGTACGCCTTCGGCAGCACCACCACGACGATCGCGACATCGGGGCGCGCCATGAATGTTTGCACACTGTGCAGCAGTGCCGGCTTCCCGGCGACCCATCGGAACTGCTTGAGCTCCGCGCTGCCCGTACGCGAACCGGAACCACCGGCCACAATGACCACACCGACGTCGCGCACGACGCCCTCGGATGCGACCGATTCATCGCCGCGCGACGTAATCACAGGCGGCGGAATTACGCGCCGTGGTGCTCGGGGCATCTCACTCATGTGGCATCCTTACCCACCGTTCTCTGGAGCACGTCGCCCAGTGTTCGCACGCCGATCAGCGTGATGTCTCCCGGCACCCGGCGCGGGATGGCGCGATCGGAAAGATATGCGCGCGTCATGCCGAGCTTCGCGGCTTCCGCGAGCCGCCGTTCCACTTGCGACACTGGACGTACTTCGCCGCCCAGGCCGACCTCACCGAGAAAAATCGCTTGCGCCGGCAGCGGCTTGTCGACCACACTCGACGCGATTGCCGCTACGATGGCGAGATCCACGCTCGGCTCCTGTACGCGCATGCCACCGACGATGTTGCAAAACACATCGAGCTGTGCACAGGAGAACCCACCACGCTTGTCGAGTACGGCCAGCAAGAGCGCGAGTCGGCGTGCGTCGATGCCATTGGCCACACGCTGCGGCGTGCCGAAACCGGCGCGCGCCGCGAGCGCCTGCACCTCTACGAGCACCGGACGGGTGCCCTCCATGAGCGCACAGACGGCGCTGCCGCTGGCCACGTCGCGACGATCACCGAGGAACAGCGCCGACGGATTCTCGACCGGAATGAGCCCCGTGCCGACCATGCGAAATACGCCGATCTCGTCGACCGATCCGAAACGGTTCTTCGTCGCACGCAGCACGCGGTGATCAAGGGTCCCATCGCCCTCGAAGTACAACACGGTGTCGACGATGTGCTCCAGTGTCTTCGGGCCGGCGATGCCACCACCCTTCGTGACATGTCCGATCACGAAGACGGCCGTTCCCGTGTCCTTGGCGAAACGCATCAGGCGCGCGGCACACTCACGCACCTGCCCCACGTTGCCAGGAGCCCCTTCCAGCAGCTCAGTGTGCACCGTCTGAATCGAGTCGACGATCAGGACGCTGATGCGACGGCCATCCGCTGTGGGCTGTGCGGCCGTCGCCAGAATGGTCTCGAGCGACGTCTCCGTGAGCAACGACACCGGAGACGCATCCTCGGCCAGACGGTCGGCGCGCAGGCGCACTTGTAGGGCGCTCTCTTCGCCGGAGACGTACAGCGTGGCGAGTCCGGCCGTCTCGAGACGGGCCGCGACCTGCAACAAGAGCGTACTCTTACCGATCCCGGGCTCACCACCGACGAGGACCATGCTACCCGGTACGAGTCCACCTCCGAGCACGAAATCGAACTCGTTGAGCTGCGTCATCCAACGCGGCGTGTCGGCGGCGGTGACACGACCAAGGGTGACGGTGCTCGCCGCGATGCCGGGCACACTGCGCGCCTCCGTGCGCTTGCTCGTCGGCGCCTGCGACACCAACTCCTCGCCGAGCGTATTCCACGCATCGCAGCTTTCGCAGCGTCCCGCCCACTTGGGAAATTCGGCGCCGCATTCGGTGCAGCGATAGACCGTTTTCGCCCGGGCCATCACGACGGGCTCAGAACGGCGTCCCGCCGAAATCATCGGCACCCTTCACCAGCTTGGGCCCACCGAAATCAGGCCTCGACCCACCGTAGTTTGACGAATCTTGTCGAGTCGAGAAGTTGTCGAACCGCGTGTACTGCTTATGGAAGTACAGACGCGCACTGCCGATCGGTCCGTTACGCTGCTTGCCGATGATGATCTCCGCGCGCCCCTCGAGATCCGGATCCTTGAGCCGGCCGTTCTCGTCGCGCTCGGCGTACACTTCCTGCCGGAAAATGAACATGATCACGTCGGCGTCCTGCTCGATGGCGCCCGACTCTCGAAGATCGGAGAGCTGCGGACGTCCCTTGTCGTCGCCGGTGCGCTGTTCCGGTGCACGCGAGAGCTGCGAGAGCGCCACGACGGGTACGCCAAGTTCCTTCGCCAGGGCCTTGAGGCCGCGCGAAATCTGCGAGACTTCCTGCTGTCGGTTCTCGACGCCGGTTGGTCCCGTCATGAGCTGCAAGTAGTCGACGATGATGAGCCCGAGATCGTGCTCGGACTTGAGTCGACGAGCCTTGGCGCGCATATCGAGCAGCGTGATGCCGGGCGTGTCGTCAATGAAAATGGGCGCATGGCTCAGGATACCAGCGGCCTGCGCCAAGCGTGGCATCGATTCGTCGAGAGCCCTACCTCCTTTACGCAGCGCCTGCGCATCGATGAGCGCCTCCGAGGCGAGCATACGCTGCACCAGCGACTCCTTGCTCATTTCGAGCGAGAAGAACGCCACCGGCACTTTGGCGGTGATGGCCGCATGCTGCGCGATATTCAACGTGAACGCGGTTTTTCCCATCGACGGACGCGCCGCCACGATCACCAGATCGGCCGGCTGAAAACCCGACGTCATGAAATCGAGCTCGGTAAATCCGCTTGGCACGCCCGTGATGGCGGCTTCGCGCTGCGCCAGCAGTTCGAGCTTCTCCATGGCCGGCCAGAGCAGCTCTTTGATGCGCGAGAAGCCGGTCCGTTCTCTCGTTTGGCTCAACGAAAAAATGCGGGATTCGGCAGAGTCGAGCAGATCCGACGCCGCGGTGCGCCCCTCGAATGCCTCCGACACAATTTCGGTGGACACTTCGATGAGTCGGCGCAACAACGCCCGCTCCTTCACGATGCGGGCGTGGTATTCCACGTTCGCGACCGTTGGCACCGCATCGAGCAGGAAGCCGAGATACTCACGGCCGCCGGCGTGTTCGAGCTCGCCGCGTCGCTCCAATTCGTCGGCCAAGGTGAGCGGATCGATGACGCCACCACGCTCCGTGATCGAGATCATGGCGCGAAAGAGCCGGCGATGCCCCTCGCGGTAGAACATCGTATCGTCGACGTGCTCTGCCGCTCGCATGACGGCATCGGCGTCAAGCAGCATGGCGCCAAGGACGGCCTGTTCGGCCTCCTCTGACCAGGGGGGCCGGCGTTCCTTGAACGGATCGCGAGCGGCTGGTACAGCGGCATTGGGAACGACGAGACTGGTCATGGTGCCGTGGTGTCCGCGCTGGCGGCGCGCGATGCATCGAGAATACGACGGGCGAGCTTTACATCTTCCCACGTCGGGCGCTTCCACGACTCGTTGCGCAGCAACGCCGCCGGATGATAGGTCACGATGAGTGGTACGCCGTGATAGCGATGGATGCGACCACGCAAGGCACCGATGCCAGCGGTGGTCTGGAGCAACGTCTGCGCCGCGAGTCGACCCAGCGCCAGAATGACGCGAGGCCGTACCAGCTCTATCTGCCTCAGCAGGTACGGCTGGCAGGCGACGACTTCGTCCGGCAAGGGATCCCGATTTCCCGGCGGCCGATGCTTGAGCACATTGCAGATGTAGACATCCTCGCGCGACAACTGAATCGCACCGAGAATCTTGGTGAACAATTCGCCGGCCTCGCCAACGAGGGGCCGCCCTAGCTCATCTTCACTCACGCCAGGTGCCTCACCAACACACAGCAGCTCAGCTGCGGGGTTGCCTTCGCCCGGCACATGATGCTTGGCCGACTTGTACAGCGCACAGCGCGTGCAACCGGCGACATGCACGGCGATCTCTTCAAGCGTGGGCAGGCCTGCGACGTCCGGCGCGGCATCGATCACGCGCAGCCGACCCGACTCGATACCGAGCGGGAGTTCGAGGGCGGACAACCACGTCGGCAGATCCGCAACGAGCGCGTCGGTTGGTGAGTCGGCCATCGCGTTCGCGAGAGGCACGTCGGCCGGTGTTGCGGCCATAGCACCGGCGTCGGCCGCCGCAACGGTCTCGGACATTGGCGACGCCACAGATGGCGGCGGCGACAGCGAGTCGCTGGGCCGCATCGCGCCGGCGTTGCGAAGCGCTTCACGCCAGTCGGTTGTGGCCCCTCGGTCGAACCGAACGCCGGGCTCTGGCGGCGGCGCCAACGGCGCAGAGGGAATCTCATGAGGCGCGTCGGGGGCCGGCGCCGGTGCGCTCGCTTTCGCGTACGGCTGCGAGGGCGCGGCAGCGCCCTTCGGCGATGACGACCTCGCGCCGACCATCATCATCACGTCGTCGATGGAGAGACTGTCAAGCACGAGCTCGGACTCCCCGAGCTCACGGCGCTGCTCAAGGTACCGGCGAAGACGATCCTTAGCGTCCACGGAGCAGCACCTCAACGCGATCGAGCAGCTCATCCGCCACCTGCGTCTTGTGTTGCAGCGGCAGCGCCTCCTCTCGGCCGTCAGCGTGCACGATCGTTACGCGGTTCGTATCCACCGCAAAACCGGCACCGTCTTCGAGCGCATCATTCGCCACGATGAAATCGAGACCCTTGTCGGCCAGCTTCCTGCGCGCCTCGTTGCGCGCATCGCCGGTCTCCAGGGCGAAGCCCACCGTGACGCATGACGTCGAACGCGACCCGCGCGTGGTCGCGAGGATATCGTCGGTGCGGGTTAGCGCGAGAGAATCCGATAGCGTGGCCTTTTTGATTTTCGCATTCGCGGGTGCGGCGGCGGCGAAGTCAGCCGGCGCGGCCGCCATGATCAACGCATCTGCGCCCGGAAGCGACTGCGCTACGGCGTCGCGCATGTGCGCCGTGGTTTCGACCCGGACGACGCGCACGCCCACGGGAACGGCCACATCGAGCGGCCCCGCGATCAGGATGACGTTCGCCCCGCGTCGCCACGCCGCCGCAGCGATCGCAACACCCATTTTTCCACTACTGCGATTCGAGAGAAACCGAACCGGGTCGAGGGGCTCGCGCGTTGGACCGGCGGTGACCACGATGGTGCGTCCGGCAAGCGCCGTGGGCGCTTCGAGCAGGCGCGCGCAATGCGCGAGGATGGTGGCTGGTTCAGGCATTCGCCCAGGTCCGCTGCCCTCACCCACCGCCAGGGCGCCGTCGTCGGGATCGAGCACGCAGTAGCCGATGTCTCGTGCCGCATCGGCGTTACGACGAACCTGAGGATGCGCCCACATACGATCGTTCATCGCCGGGACCAGCAGCGTCGGTGCCGTGGTCGCCAACAGGCAGGCCGAGAGCAGATCGTCAGCGTGGCCGCCCACCGCACGGGCCAGAAAATCGGCGGTGGCCGGTGCGACCACCACCAGCTGGGCCGCGCGGGCAAGCGCGATGTGATCCAAGGCATGCCCCGGCGCGATCAGGGCGGTGTGCACCGGCCGGCCGGTGAGTGCCTCGAACGTAATCGCACCGATGAACTCCGACGCCGCCCGGGTGAGGACAACGTCGACCTCGGCACCAGCCTGCGTGAGCAGACGCGCCAGCCACGCAGCCTTGTAGGACGCGATGCCGCCGGTGACCCCGAGCAGAATGCGCTGACAGTCGAAGGGACGCACAGGAGCTGGCGAGGGCGCAGAGGGGGGAGAAAAGGCACCGCGCCGGGACGAACGTCACGGCGCGGCGCAGGGTCCAACTAGCGGCGTGAACTCAGCCCGGACGGCGGCGCGGCACCACGCGGTACTCGATCTCTCCGTGGGCGAGCTCTTCCAGCGCGCGCGTGGTAAGCTTTTTCTCGTGCGCCGAGCGATCGCGGGGAAACTCATTGAGCACGCGCGCGAACTTGGCCGCGATGAGCACGCTGAGATACTTGTTGGCCGCGTGCTTCGATACGTCGGACGGAGTAAAAACCTGCATGCGTCAGTCGCCCTTGCTGAAAACGTGAATTTCCTCTTCGAGTTGCGCGATGAGCACCTCGACCTGCGCCTCGACCTCATGAACCCGATCGTGTCGCAGTCCTTCCGCATCGATAATGGCGTTCACCTGATCCACCGCGCGGTCGAGATCGTCGTTCACCACCACGTAGTGGTAGCGCCCAACCTCCCCTAACTCCGCTCGGGCGTTCCGCAGACGAACGAGTAACCGCTCGCGCTCTTCGCTCTTCCGCGCCGAGAGCCGAGACTTCAGCACCTCGCCCGACGGCGGCAACACAAAAATAAGCACGGTATCGGGAAACGCGACATGAAACTGCCGCGCGCCCTGCACGTCGATGTCCATCAGAACGTGCTGGCCCGCGTTCAGCACACGCTGAATTTCGGAGCGCATCGTCCCGTAGAAATTGCCGTGCACCTCAGCCCACTCGGCGAACTCTCCCGCGACGCGCGCGGCAGCGAATGCCTCAAGACTGATGAATCGATAGTCGCGCCCGTCCACCTCACCTTCCCGAGGGGACCGCGTGGTACAGCTTACAGAATAACCCACATCGGCCCGCCGCTCCAGCACGCGGCGCGCAATCGTGGTTTTTCCGCCCCCAGAGGGAGCAGACAAAATGACTGGAAATGGACTCACTCGAGATTCTCGACCTGTTCCCGGATCCGCTCCAGCTCTTCCTTCACGCCGACCACATCGTGAAGGATCGCCGCGTCAGCCGCCTTGCTCCCGGTGGTATTCGCCTCCCGAAGCATTTCCTGCAGGAGAAAGCCAAGGCGCTTACCCACCGGCTCCCCACCCGTGTCCGAAAGGACACCATTGAAGGCGGTAATGTGTGACCGGAACCGGTCCAGCTCCTCGCTGACGTCCATACGATCGGCCAAAATGGCGATCTCCTGCGCCAGGCGGCCTTCGTCCACCGCCAGACCGTCGGCTAGCTCCCGAACGGCCGAGCGAAGGCGATCCCGCTGGGCCAGCAGTCGCTCGGGAGCCCGGAGCGCGATGCGCTGGAGCGCCGCGTCCACCATATCCAGGCGCTCACGCAAAACCGTGACGAGGCGAGCGCCCTCCTCGGCCCGGGCGCGTCCGAGGTGGTCGAGGGCAATGTCCACGATCGCGATCAGGTCGGCCGCCGTACCGGTGTCCTCGTCTTCGCGAGGCGCGGACATGACGTCCGGCATCCGGAGCACCGTCGCGAGATCCACGCCGCCGGAAAGTCCATGCCGATCGTGCAAATCCCTCAACTGCGCGACCACGGCGGCAAAACGTTCGTCATCGACCGTGATGGCCTGCGTGGCGAGGCGCTCACTTCGGGCGGTCAGCGTCACATGGCCACGACTCACCTTGAGCCGCATTGCTTCGCGCACCTCGGTTTCCCAGCGCCCGTAGGCGCCAGGCAACTTGATACTCGGCGAGAAGAACCGGTGATTCACGGTGCGCACCTCAACCAGCACCCGCGAGGTGCCGACTGTGCCATCCGCTTGGCCGAAGCCCGTCATTGAACGTATCATGGGATGGGCAATGAAACGCGGACATCGGAGTGCGTCAACCGCATCAGTTCCAGAACTCCCATCGCACACCGTACAACTGCACGGCCGGTGGCATCGTGATCCCGCGAATTTGCTCGTACGCCCCGCCAGTAAGGTTACGGTACTGGTAGAACAGCGTGCCGCGTTGAATGCGAAGTTCGAGCAGGCCGGTCACCACGTTGGCGCGCTCGGTGATCCGCACGTCCGGGGCGTCGTTGCCGGCGGCCGTCCCGTAAAAGAATGGCACGCCGTCGCGCAACTCGTGCCAGATACGCGCGTTGATCGAGAACTCACCGCGCGGAAATTTCCGGCGCCAATCGCTGATGAGCGCGATTTCCGTTCGCACCTGCAACTGCGGGCGATTGTACTGCGATCCATCCCACCGGATCGCCTGTACATCGAGGCGCACGTCCTTATACAGCCGTCCGGCTGCCGACACGAGGACACCCTGCGCATCGATGGACGACAGCAGGGCGGCAGGCGTACCAAGGATCGTCGGCGACTCGAACCGGTTGGCGTTGTCCCGAATGACGCCGCCGCCGAGCCACAGTCGACCAAACTTGAGCGCGGCCTCTGCCCGCACCGTGTTGCCGTTCAATCGACCGGTCGCGGAATCCGGCGTACGCGTGCTCTGGGCTCCCGTGAGCATGAGCCATGAAAACGGCTGCGCGCGGGCGGAGAGATCAACACGCCGCGTCGAGTCCGCGCCGTTCGCTTCCGCGAACGCTCCGATCGCGAAGCGCGCCCCGCCGAAGCGTCCACGGAGAGCCGGGGCATGCAACACCGTACCGTTGATCGCACGCACGCGATCCGTCATGGACACCGACCATCGTGACGTGCGATAGCCCGCCGCCAGCAATTGCTGCGTGCGACCACGAATCGTGTCCGTCGTAATCGCAGGCGTTGAGTCCGTTTCGGCAACGGCTTCACCGATACCTTCGAGGCGCGTGCGAACGACGCCGACAATCGCTTGCGACCAGAATCCGCGTAGCGTATCGCCGTATCCAAGCCGGAGATACGCATCACGACGCGACCCCTTGTAGGGCAGCAGATCGGTGAACCCCGCGCGCGCCGCATGCGGATCCCGTTCGCGGCCGGTCGCATTCGCGAAGACGTCGAGGCTGACACGCCGCCTCGACCAGCCGATGCGCGCCATAAAACCCTGCACGGTACCATCACCGCGTCCGGTCGAGCCCTCGGCGCCGGTGAACGCGTTCACGCGACCACTCTGCGTCGCCACTTGCTGGCCACCAAGCTGCAGCAGCAGGCCATTGCGCCAACGGCGCGCGAAGAGACCGCGGAAGGCGTTGGTGTTCAGGTCGCCCGTGAAGATGTCGGCTCGCGTGTACGGCGTGGTACGTTCGACGGTCCATGTGCGCATCCACACGCGCACTTCCCCGGCTGCCCGCTCCACCACCAACTCGTCAAGGCTCCACAGCGGCACATCCGTGAGGTCGAGTGCGCCGCCATTGCGCGGCTCGATGGCGTCCATTTCGACGCCGTCGACGAACAGGCGGATGCGACGCGTATCGCCGGCGAATGAGGCGGCGTGTACGCCGGCAATCCATCCGCTGCGATACGTGGTGACACCAGGAATGCGATCGAGCACGTCCGCGAGGTTGACCGCACCCGACGAGAGAATCTCCTCGCGCGAAAACCGCAGGCGAGGTGAGGTCTCGAGATCATCCGGTCGCTCAAAGCGCGCGAGTGGATCCTTGATCGTATCAGCGGCGATTGCGCGCCTGATGCTGTCCGTGCGTGCGACCTCCCGCGCGAAAACTGCCGAGTCGCTGGCACTCGCGCGCTTGAGTAGCGTGTCGACGCCTGATGCTAGCGGCACGGGCACCGCCACACGGCTGGTGTCCTTCCGCGCCGAATCGGGACGAATTTGCGCCGACGTGAGTGTCGGCACCGCGATGGCCGTCAGCATGCTGACGACCAGAAGTCGAACGGAGCGGATCACCGACGCGCGCGCGCCCGCACGATTTCGACGAAGGTACCCACCGGCGTACCCGTCGGACCCTTAGGAATCCAGCCCAGATCGACCTGCGAATAGGCCGTTCCGGCGACGTCGAGATGCACCCACGGATAGCCGTCCACGAATTCCTGCAGGAAGAGGGCAGCGGTGATCGCGCCAGCCGCGCGACCGCCTGTGTTCTTGAGGTCCGCCACATCGGACTTGATCTGCTCCTTGTACTCACCCCACAGCGGAAGGGGCCATCCCGGCTCGCCGGCGGCTGTTCCGGCGGCCAGCACTTCGTCGACGGCCGACGTGTCCGAGCCGAAGACTCCGACCGCATTGGCCCCGAGACCGATCACGATGGCCCCTGTGAGTGTGGCGGCGTCGACGGCGAGTGCAGGATTGAAGCGCTTCGCGAACACGAGCAGGTCGGCCAGCACGAGACGGCCTTCCGCATCAGTGTTGATGATTTCGATCGTCTTGCCGTTCGAAGCCCGTACGACGTCCCCAGGCTTGACGGCGGTTCCCGATGGCATATTGGTCGTCGATCCGATGATGCCGACCACGTTGACAGGAAGTTGCAGGCGACCGATGGCCTCCATCGCGCCCATGACGCCGCCTGCGCCCGACATGTCGAACTTCATCCATTCCATCTCGGGCGCCGGTTTGATGGAAATCCCACCGGTGTCGAAGCAGAGTCCTTTGCCGATGAGGACGATCGGCTGCTGATCGGGCGCCGCCCCGTGGTACTCGAGCGCGACGAGGCGTGGCTCCTCCGGCGTGCCCTGCGCCACGCAGAGGAACGACCCCATCTTCTCCTGCTCCATCTCCGCGCGTCCCAGCACGGTGATGGTCATGCCGTGCCGCGCCGCAATCTCACGACCGACTTCGACAAACGTCTCGGGCGTGCAGACGTTGCCGGGCATCATGCCGAGTCGTTTGGCGATCGCCTGCCCTTCGGCAACGGCGGTACCGGCCGCGAACCCCGCACGCACGGCATCGGTATCGGCGCCGAGGACCGTCACCGACTCCAGCTGCGCCCGGCGATCCTTCTCCGGCGGCGGCGTCTGCAGATCGGGATATGCCCAACTCCCCGCCGCAGCGCCGAGCGCGAGGCCCTCAATCGCTTCCGCATCCGCGCCGTCGAGCAGAAGATGCATGGCGCCGGTCCCCAGCTTGCCCGCCTGACGCGCGGCGATCGCCGCGGCACGTCGTGCGACGGCGCGCGTGAGCGTCGCCGATCCGCGCCCGACCAGTAAGACGCGCTGCGCACCGGTGTCGCCGCCGACGAACAGCATAGTCTCATCGCGTCCGCCGCGGAAATCGCGGCGCGTGATCGAGCGCTGGATTGCGCCGGCCAACGGCGTGTCGACAGCGCGCACGGCGGCGTCGAGCGACGGGTCCTGCGGCAGGATGATCGCCAGCAAGGGCGAGTCGACCGATGCAGGAGCGGTGTGGCTGAGCTGGAGCGAAAAAGGCATGGACGCAATCGGCGCAGAGGGGGACGGCGATGCCGCACGAGTGCGGATCACCCATGGGACGTCGGTCGTGCAGCATCACAGCACAGGAAGCTAGGCATTCACCAGCAGGTGCGGCAAGCGAGGCGAACCGACGTCGGCGACGGTTGGCTTTCGAAACGCGAAACGCCCGGTTTTCCGCAAGGGAAAACCGGGCGTTCGATGCTACACCAACTGGGGCGGTAGGAGTCGAACCTACAACCGCTCGATTAACAGTCGAGTGCTCTGCCATTGAGCTACACCCCATCAGTGGCCCACGCGCGACCCCTGCCCAACGTCCAACATCGCAAACTACGCGCGACAACTCAACCACGTTGAGCGAGTCACCTGGCATCGCATGCACCATCGCACGCTCAGCCGACAGCCATGCCCAGACCGAGGGTCGAACTCGGAAGCCCTTGCGGGCGCGGGATTTTGAGTCCCGTGCGTCTGCCAGTTCCGCCATCTGGGCGTACACCATCCGTTCCCAGACAAGTGTACACGGTTGGCGAAAGCGACGCCACGGGTGGGCGAATTACATCGACGGCGGGTTCCCGCGTCGGCGGAACCCCCGGCTATCCGTGCGGGCGTCGGTGGAGTCGTCCAACCCCATGCGCCGACGCTGCAAGTCCTGCATACCCCGGCGAAGCTCGTCCTGAAGCCCGAAGTAGCGGGCGCGCTGCGTCGCCGTGAGGAACTTCGCCAGCTCGCGCTGCTCTGATTCCATAAGATCGAGCTTCCGACGTTCGAGGCCAGGCATCAGAGCGAGCAGTTCGCCGACCTTCGCCTCGTTCGCCTTCTCGCCCGCCGTCATCTCGTTGCGCAGCGCGGTGCGCAGCGCGGACTCCTCTCGACGCAGTACGCGCCGAGACTGCTCGGTCCGGGAGGCCACCTCACGCAGCTTGGCCTGCTGGTCGTCGGTGAGGCGCAGCCGCTCTTTCACGATCGCATCGATGCGCTCCGTGAAACGCTTCTCGAGCGCCTCGCGCTGCTGCGCGTTCATGCGAGGCGTGGCCGCCCGATCGTTGACGCGGGGCGGCCCTCCCTGGGCACCCACCACGATCGGGGAGCCCGCGGTCACGACGAACGCGACGGCCAACGCCACGGCCGTCAGCCGATGAAGTCCCCGTCTGTTCACGGTGCAGAACCTCCCGAGTGCGACACAACCGGTAGCGTCGGCAGTGGCTCGGCAGAGCTGGTGCCGTCCCACTCATCAAGGCGATCGAGCATCCGTTGCAGCTCAGCCTCGGAATAATCACCGAGGTCGCCGTATGACACGGATACCCGCGACTCGCGACCGATGCGTCCGATCATCGCCGGTGAATCCACCGCCGCGACGGTCGCGGAGAGCGCCGTGCCCCGAGAGGCCGTCGTCCGTGCCAGCGCACTCTCCGCCGCTTCGGCCATCTGTGCCTCGTTCGAACGGGCGCCGGTCAGGCTCATAGGGCTGTTCCGCGACACGATCAGCGACGCGCCACCAACGACCATTACCCCGACTGCCGCAGCGACCTGCCACACGGAAGCCGACCAGCGACGTCGCGGACGGGAGCCGCTAATGGCAGAGGCCGCCACCGGCAACAGGTCATCGACGGAGTGCATGAGACGCAACGTCGGCGTCGGGCGCGGCAAGCCCGCCACGATGTGCGCGACGTCGACCGGCACCGCCTGCGGGCGAACCGCACGGGCCAAGCGCAACACGGCGATGTCGTCGCGACACGGGTCGCAGATCGGCAGGTGCTGCTCAACCCATGCCACGGCGGTCGCGTCGAGCGACGCCGACACATAGTCGGGCAACAGGTCCTGCATCTCCGGTATCGGGCACTCAGTCATCGAGAAACTCCTTCACGGCTCGCATCGCGTTGTGGTAGTGCACCCGGGCGGCGCCCTCCGAACTCTCGAGGATCTCCGCGATCTCCTTGTAACTCCGCCCTTCCTGCACCCGCAGCGTGAACACCTCACGCTGCATGCGCGTCAATCGACCAATCGCCGAGGCCATCCGTTGCGCCGATTCGTCCGCCACCAACGCGTCAAGTGCGTCGTATTCCGTGGCGGCGTGCCCCTCATCGATGTCGACTTCACGTCCCCGTCTGGCTGTCGATCGCCGACGGTCGATGACGAGACGGCGTTCGATCGTGAATAACCATGTGCGTAACGAACTGTCCGACCGGAACGAGTCAAGCGCCGAGAATGCCCTGATGAACGTGTCCTGCACCACCTCGTCGACATCGTCCTCGACGCCCAGTCGGACGGCGAAACGCGCCAGAGCGCCGGCGTGCCGCTCGACTATCGCCGTCGCCGCCCGCTCGTCACCCGCCATCCACCGCGCGATGAGCGAGCCATCGAGTAACGCGTCATCAGTCTGTTCGGCCTGGATCATACGCTCTGACCCATTGGACGACCGTCGGACGCTATCGTTAAGGCTGCGGCGCGCCATTGAGCAAACGCGGTCCGCCCCCGCACTTTTGCGGCTGAAACGTATCGGGTTGGGGGGCGGGCGCCCACGTCGTGAGGGGGAGAGCAGCCATGCATATACCGGACATCATCGCCCATCGTGGCTCGCCACGCGAGTGCCTCGAAAATACCCTGGCCTCCTTCACCCGAGCCCTCGAACAGCGGGCCGACGGTATTGAGCTCGACGTACATGGCTCGGCCGACGGCCACGTGGTGGTGCACCACGACGCGATGCTGCAACTCGCGCCCGGCGGCATAGCCGCGATCGGCGAGCTGACGCTGGCGGCACTGCGCGCCGCGCGGCTGCATGGTGGGTACCGGGTGCCCCTCCTCTGGGAGGTGCTCGAGCTGGTCGGTACACACGCGACCGTCTACGTCGAGGTAAAGGCCCCCCGCATCGAAGTGGCGGTCGCCGCTGTGCTCGACCGCTACCCCTCCGTCCGAACGGCGGTGCACTCGTTTGACCATCGCATTCCGGCCGCGGTACGCACCATTCGCCCGGGAACGCCCATCGGTTTCCTTTCCGACTCGTATCTGATTGATCCGACCGGCATGCTGCACCCCACCGCGCCGGACGCGCTCTGGCAGTACACCCACCTGATTGACGAGGCGCTCGTGCTTGCGGCGCACGCGCGCGGTGTCAAGGTCATCGCCTGGACCGAGAACGATCCGGATCGCGCTCGCTTGCTGGCGTCGTGGGGCGTTGATGGTGTGTGTACCGACGTGCCGGCGACCATTCGTGCCGCGTTCTCTCCCCCCTGAGGAGATGAGGTCGGCGTCGCCTATGGCACTGGCGTGTTAGGGACGGGCGCGCTGGCCGCTTCATCAGACGTCGCGGTTTGGTCGGTCGTGCCATTGACGGCGCGAGCAGCTGCCAGTTCCGTCTCCAAGCGGCGCGCCTCGGCGTCCTGCAGGCGCAACGCCGCAACGAGGCGATCACGTGCGTCCGCTTCCAATTCTCCACCGGCATCCGCGGCACGGAACATGGCGTACCCGAGCGCTTCAGCCGCCTTGTCGGCCTGCTCTCTGGCCCGGTAGGCGTCGAGGCGCAGTTTGCCTTCGTCGAAGACATCCTGTGCTGCCTTCCCGGCCTTATCGATCCCCTGTTTGACCTTGTCCCAGATCGCCATGGTGCACTGCTCCGCAAAGGGTGAGTGATGTAGAAAGCCTACGTCGGGGGAAGCGAAAAGTTACGACTCACAACGCAAGAAGCCTCCGCGCGAGGCGGAGGCTTCTTGAGAACGACGTCAACACGGGGAGCGTTACGCCTCGACCGTTTCCTCGGCGGCCACTTCGACGAACTCGACGGGGAGGACGCTGATCTTGTACTTCTTCTTGTTGTGGTGCTGGAACTGCACGACTCCGTCGACCAGCGAGTAGATCGTGTAGTCGGTGCCCATGCCGACATTGCTGCCGGGATGCCACTTCGTTCCGCACTGACGCGCGATGATGTTGCCAGCCGTTACGAACTCACCGCCGTACTTCTTGATGCCGCGAAACTTCGGATTCGAATCGCGACCGTTGCGTGATGAGCCGACGCCTTTTTTATGTGCCATTGCTCTTACTCCGGAAAAGGAGGCGCACCAGTGGAGCGCGCCGCCGGCGATCAGCCGAGGGTGATTTCGTTAATGCGGACTTCCGTGAACTTCTGCCGATGACCCTGCTTGCGGGCGTAGTTCTTCCGGCGCTTGAACTTGAAGACAATGATTTTGTCCTCGAGGCCGTGCTTCACGATCTCGCCGGTGACCTTGGCACCGCTGAGCGTGGGCACGCCCATGCGGACACCGGTGCCGACGTTGCCGATGAGGACGTCGTTGAACTCGACGGCCGTGCCGGCATCGCCCAGCAACGAGGGAATCCTGAGGGACTTGCCCGGCTCGGCACGGAACTGCTTGCCGCCGGTGCGAATGATCGCGTAGCTCATGGCTCTATCTGTTAAATCGTATTCTGCAGGCTTCAAACGTAGCCTTAAAGCTTATCCGGCTTCGCTTTAGCTGTCAAGCG